>JAYVGF010000102.1:0-10986 GCA_043772415.1 Betaproteobacteria bacterium | reverse complement strand
CCGGAGAGCGAGCCGACGGTGACATCGGCATCGAGTTGCAAATGACTCAGTGTCGATTCGATGCGGCTTTGGATATTCCAGCCGTCGTGCAATTCCAGTTCGTGTTGTAAATGCATCATGCGGTCGAGCAGCGCGGCGTCATCGTGTTCTAATTCCATGCGATGCGAGACTTCATGGTATTCGGTAATCACATTGCTCAAATTGCCCAGGCCTTGCGCCACGGTTTCATACACCGTGAGTGCGGCATCCAGTGGTGGCTCTTGCGGTACATAAGCGAATTTGCACGTCGGCGAACGCCACACTACGCCGTCGTCCGGCGCTTGCAGACCAGCGATGATTTTGAACAAGCTACTTTTACCGCCGCCGTTACGACCAATCAATCCGACACGATCGCGTGGCTCAAGCACCATTTCTGCATGGTCGAGCAGGGCGTGGTGGCCATAGGCAAGGGAAATATTATTCAGTGTAATCAGCGGCATGGAGCAGGGCAATCGAAGGCGAATTCTCTTGTGTATAGCGGGAGAAATCAGGTTGAAGAGTGCGGATTATACGCGAAACACATCAATGTCTGCGCCCCTCAGACATCTTGCAGGGAAAAGAGCTAAGACGTGATGATGCTATTTAAGAAGCGTTTTGCAGCGCGATGGCAAACTCGCGCAGTTTAGTAGCATCAAGATCGGAAACCAGCCAGTAGGCGAAACCTTTTTTCCGCCAGTTGAGCAGATGGTAGCCGCGATCAGATGAAGTGTGCAGGTCGGCATTGGCGCCTTGTTCCGGCCAAATAGTCAGGTTGATGACATGTTGATTGTATTTGTAAATCAGCGCAGCGGCATTACGCTGTCCTATATATTCCATGCGTCCGCCGACTAATTCAAAACCACTGCCGGGTTGTTCAATGACCGGCGGCGCAAAATCCAGTTTGCCGTTAAACCACGGCTTCACCGTATGCTGGTCGCTTGAAGCAACGTCGGTCAAATGATCAACTTGTATCGAACGCACATGGTTTGAGATGATGTCCTGCATCATGCGATCTTGTGCAGACGGTGCGGCGAAAAATAACGTAAGCCCCAGCACCAACGCGCCGACGCCGGCCATTGCACCTGCAAAGATACTCAGGCTTTGCGCGCTCCAAAAATTCCACTTAGAGGGTGTTGGAGTTTCCTTTATGCGGGCACGTAAGGCTGCTGAGGCCTTGTAGTAAGGCGCGCGTGTACGCAGCGCTTCGCTCAATTTATTTTCATCTTCGTTCATGATGCATCCTTGAATTTCTGCTGCAATTCCATACGCAGTTGCGCGCGTGCTCGTGACAGGCGCGACATTACGGTGCCTTGCGGCAGGTTGGCGATGGCCGCTATTTCCTGATACGACAACTCTTCCAGTTCACGCATCACCAGCACCTCACGATAAACAATGGGTAAAGATTCAATGGCGGCCTGCACCAACGCAGCATTGCTCTTTTCGATCAGTAGCGCCAGCGGGTTGGATGCCTCATCATTTGATGAGAAAGTCGTATCGATCATTTCTTCAAAATCATCCACCGCCACCATTTCTTTGCGACGGTTGCGCGTCATCCAGTCGAAGCAAGCATTGCGCACTATCGCCAGTAACCATACACGCGCATTGTCACCGTCGAAGCCGTCAAAAAAACGGAACGCGCGCAAATAGGCATCCTGCACCACGTCATCCGCATCTTGATCATTGCGGGTGAGCCAGCGTGCAAGATTAAACGCCGCATCCAAGTGCGGCAGCGTGAGTTTTTCAAAGCGAGTGCGGTCAGGCAAGCGGGCCTCTGTTTGTTAATGGTTATACCGCTTAGGGTGACATTTTATTCCCGAAAATACTGGGAATATTTTTACGGCTCAATCGGTATAACAACTATGCGTCATGACTGATTCGGCGTATGCCAATAAAATTTAATTAAATCAAGGAGATAAATGTATGACTCAATCTATCAGCCGCCGTCATTTTTTGAAACTTACTGCTGCAGGCGGCAGCGCCATTTATTTTTCTGGGCTTGCCGGTTGCGCAACCATGACGCACGGTGCCGATGCGTCAGCGGAATTTTATTTTGTGCAATTGTCCGACACGCATTGGGGTTACAAAGGCGAAGCCAATCCGGAGGCTGCAAATACTTTAAAGAAAGCCGTCGCCGCCGTCAACGAATTGCCAGACCAACCCGACTTCATTATGTTCACCGGCGATCTGACACACACGACAGATGACCCGGCGGAACGCAGAAAACGTCTCGGTGAATTTCGCGAAATCGTCAAAGAATTAAAAGTAAAAAATGTGCGCTTCATGCCGGGTGAGCATGATGGTTCGCTCGACCGTAGCGAAGCATTCAAAGAATTTTTTGGCGACACGCATTACACGTTTGAACACAAGGGCGTGCATTTTATCGTGCTGGATAATGTCTCCGATCCCGCCGCGCTAATTGGCGATGAACAATTGCAATGGTTGGAGGCTGACCTTAAAAAAGTACCTAAGGATGCAAAGATCGTCGTGTTCACCCACCGGCCCTTATTTGATCTGGCGCCGAAGTGGGACTGGGCTACGCGCGACGGTAGCAAGGCTGTCGATCTGCTGCTGCCTTATCCCAAAGTCACGGTGTTCTACGGCCATATACATCAGGAACACCATCACATGACCGGGCATATCGCTCACCATTCTGCCAAGTCGTTGATTTTCCCTCTGCCCGCGCCTAATTCGCAACCCAAGCGTACGCCGCTTGCCTGGGATGTAACGCAACCGAACAAAGGGCTGGGTTTCCGACAAGTCGAGGCGGAAGTGAAAACCGCGCAATACAAAATTATCGAAATGCCAGTGCAGAAAGGATAAGCATGAAATTCAATCAAAATAGACGTTGGCTCCTCACGGCAAGCAGTGCGCTAGGCTTGGGCTGGATGACTTCTTTGGTTTTTGCCAAGCCTGAAGAGCGGGTCATCAAAGTCGTAGCGAAACAGTTTGAATTCTCGCCAAGCGAAATTAAGCTGACCAAAGGTGTCCCTGTAGTGCTGGAACTTACTTCCCTTGATGTGTTAATGGGGTTCAGTGCGCCCGACCTGAATTTGCGCAGCCTCATTATTCCTAACAAAGTCATGAAGGTAAATTTTGTGCCGGATAAGGCAGGCACTTTTCCTTTTATATGCGACGTGTTTTGTGGCAATGGACACGAAGACATGGGCGGGAGTATTACGGTGATTGAGTAAAGCTCGAGCTTTCCGCCCGCGCATCGCGCCACACCCAGAAATGCAGTAGCAAAGCAGCACAAGCGGCTATGATAGCGGCGACGACAAACGCCGCGCCCGGGCCAAAAAACTTCCAAATCGCTCCGAAGGACAAACCGGCCGGTATGGACGCGATACCTAAAGTCATGTTGTACCAGCCGAATGCGGTGCCGCGTTCTTTCTCTTTGGCGAAAGCGCTGATGAGGCCGCGCTCACCGCCTTCGGCCAAGCCTGCGAGCAGGCCATAGACGATAGCGGCAAACCATAGATTCACGCCGAGCGAGACGGTTGCCAACAAGGCAAAACTGCAAGCATGGAAGGTCCAACCTGTGAGCACCAAGCGTTCCATGCCCAGTTTGTCGGCCAGCTTGCCGCCGTATAAAGAAGTTATGGACTTGGCAAAACTCAACGCAGCCCATAACAATAAAAGTTCGACGACGGATTTTCCCATCTCGTGGCCGCGCAAAACAATAAATGTTTCCGAGGCGCGGGCAAAGGTGAACAGCGCCAGCACAGCCAGATATTTGCGCATCGGCTTGGATAGCAAACCGAAACGCAACGGCGGTAATGCGACGCGGTCAGCGACGGCCAATTTTTTAACCGGCTCCTGTATGCCGAAGGCCACCAGCAGAATTACCATGATGCCGGGAATCACCGACCACAAAATAACCTGCTGCAACGAAAACTGCGTCCACGTTAGTACTGCAGCTGCAATCAGCGCGCCGCCCATCGCGCCGCCGTTATCCATGGCGCGATGATAGCCGTAGGCATAGCCGCGTATCTCCGGCGGTGTAGCATCCGCCACCAGCGCGTCGCGCGGTGCGGTGCGGATGCCCTTGCCGATGCGATCGACGCTGCGCAAGCCTACCAATAATCCCCAAGACGTCGCAAGACCAAAAAACGGCCGCACGATGTTGGATAGTAGATAGCCATAAAACGTTAGCCATTTGCGCCGACCGCCGAGCCAATCGGAATGGCGACCCGACCAGAGTTTGATAAAAGCGGAAACGGAATCGGCGATGCCTTCAATCGCACCCAGCGCTAATGGACCCGCGCCCATGACGGTGGCGAGCACAATCGGAATCAAAGGCGTGACCATCTCGGACGCGAGGTCGTTAAAAAAACTGACCAGGCCGACCACGACGACGGTGCGCGGCAGACGTTTATTATTACCGGTTTCCATTCCCGCATTCTACGTTATAAAGGTAAAATGCTGCTTCGCCTCGGTAGCTCAGTGGATAGAGCAACCCCCTCCTAAGGGGTAGGTCACACGTTCGATTCGTGTTCGGGGCACCATAATTCACTAGGTAGTTGATGGTTGACTAATGTGCTCGGTAGTCTTCAATGGATTGTTTTCTGTTCCGGCAAAATATTTTTTTGCACCGCGTACAAAATAAATTGCCCCAACGGCAACCAGCCCTCCAGCAATCATATCGACCAGATAATGCCCACCGTGAGACGGCGTGGAAATCAACATCATAATATTCACCACGCAACTTACGCCAAACCACACACCTAGCCCGCGGAAAGCGTAGATAAATAAAATCCCCAGAACTGTGTGATACGAAGGAAGGGTGATAATCCCCTGCATTTCATGCACCAGAAATGTGGTTATTTTGCCGTCTCGAAGGGCTAATAAATCGGGTAAATGGACGCCGTTGCTTAGCCCTGCGTTGTTGTAGTGATACGCCCCCAAAGCCGGAAAAATGCCGGAAAGGATGGAGGTAATTAACAAGGAAATAATTGACGCCCACCACAATTCATTATTTCTGTCGCGTTTACCTGTATGGGCAAAGTAAAAAATTGAAAAACAAATTTGAAGTAAGCCCGTCGCATAAGCAATGAGCAGAGTAACATTAATAATTGGATGTTCACGAACATAGGTGTACCACTCAAGCCATCGAAATCCCAGTAATGCGTCCATTTTCGCAAAATCGGCATCAAGCAAAGGCAGCCGCAAGCTTGCAGCCAGGTAAGTAAAAATGACTCCCACAACAGTTAACATTACCCATAACGCACCGTAATACGCCATGTCTGAAATGGCTTGGCTTCGTCCGGAAACGCCATAGGCAAAGCTGACAGCCAGTAGCAAAGCGACGCCAGCGTAGATAGAAGCTGACATGATGAACTGATAGCCGCTCCAATAAGCCCATGCAAATTCCAAGCTGCCCACAATAAAAATAAACCATACTGGGCCAAAATTTGTTGTGCCGGTGCGGGGTTGCATAGATGGGGCTACTTTTAATAAAAGCATTTTGAATCGCAGATCGCGCTAGTTAGTTGAAATCGCCTGTGGCTTTAGGTGTTACGAAATTATTTTACTACATGGCGCGGGTTCGGAATATTAGGTTATTTACGTAATGTATTGGCATATAACCCTACGTTGACTAATATGACCTGATTTTTTTGCTTTAGGTTGAGAGCAGTATTATTCTGCCAGCAGTTTAGCTTGGTTGCTACGACTAAGAATTTTCCACGGTAACGGAACCAGCCCGTTGATCAAGCTTCGATAATCCCGATAACTATCGCCGAACTGCGCGATGAGTTTATTTTCTTCCAGACGTGAGCCGATGACCAGATACAGCGTGATCACAATAGCACTGACCAGCTGCGTCGGGTTCATCTCGCGCGTCCAGATTATCACCAGCATGAAAAAATACCATGGGTGGCGGACGAAGCGATGCAGCGGTGATATTTTCAGTCGCGCTATTTCAAATACTTTAACTTGGTTCTTATTCGGCAATCCTGCGAACTCACGCATATCGTAAAACTTGAGTGACCAGATGAATCCCGCTACTGCGAGGATGGCTGCGCCGTAGGCTAACCAATTAAGCGGTGGGCGCCATTGCCAAAGCGGTGGGCTTTTATCCGCCAGGGAAATGCTTAACGGAAGCAGAAATAATAAAACGGCAGTGACGTTATAGAGGAAGCGGTAATACGGCGTAAAGGCGGGCCAACTTGCAGCAACGGAATTTTTCATTTTGTTTGACGCAAGCAGGCTGTGTACGCCGCCATAAAACAACCAGCTCGCGGCAGCGAGCCAGGGCAGGGCGCTGAAGTCTATCAATGGCTACCGCCCACTTTGTTGGCGAGAACGGCTTCGTCGATCAGAGCAGGTTTGGGCAAGTTGAGGTTGGCCATGATGTGGATAAATTCGGCTTCGGTTTTTCCGGCCAGCCGGGGATTGGTTTGTTTTTCTTCCGCTATGGTGCTGACGCGACGGCCTTTGTAATCGTGGCCGGGGAACACCAGCGTGTCGTCGGGCAACTTGAATAATTTCTGCGTCAGGCTGTGATACAAGGCATAGGCATCGCCGCCCTGAAAATCCGCGCGACCGCATCCGCCGATGAGCAAGGTGTCGCCGGTCATCACGCGGTCACGCCAGAGTAGCGACATGCTGCCGGGAGTATGCCCCGGCGTGGCAATCGCCTTGATGGTTTCGTTGCCAAATTTTATTTCATCGCCCTCCACCAACATGCGGTCGAAACCAGTCGTGCCGCAATCGAGGCAAACGACCGTTTGCGCGCCGGTTTTGTTTTTGAGTGCGCGTGCACCAGTGATATGGTCGGCATGCACATGCGTTTCGACGATGAATTTGAGCTTGAGGCCAAGCTGATTGATCAGCGCGAGATCGCGCTCGGCGTACTCGCGCACGGGGTCGATGATGACACCTTCATGCGAGGCTTCATCGCCGACTAAATAAGTGTAAGTCGAGGAGGCGGGGTCGAATAGTTGACGAAAGATCATGATGGATTACCTCGTAAATTTTGCCGGGACTAAATACTTGGCGGCGAGCGAGCCAGCGATCAAAGCGGCCACAAATAAATAAGGTTCGCTACGACCTAACGACAGCGACGCGAATGCAGGGCCGGGACAAAATCCGGCGATGCCCCAGCCGATACCAAACAATGTGCTGCCTAAAATAAGCGGCGCGTCGATGTTATTGGTTTGCGGAACATAAAATTTTTCTTCGAATACTGGGTTAGGCCGACGCAGTACAAAGCGGAACAGCAGGGCAGTTACCGCTACTGCGCCACCCATCACAAAGGCGAGACTGGGATCCCAATTGCCAAATAGGTCGAGAAAGCCGATGACCTTTTGCTGGCTGATCATTTGCGAAATGGCGAGTCCGAGTCCGAACAAGATGCCTGCGATGAGGGCTGAAAGATTTTTTTGCATCACAAACCCCCCATCAGGTGACGGACTATGTAGACCGTCGCGATGCCTGCGCCCATAAAGGTCAGAGTAGCTACAAGCGAGCGAAAAGAGAATCTGCCCAATCCGCAGACGCCGTGGCCGCTGGTGCAACCGCTGCCCATGCGCGTGCCGAAGCCGACGAGAAACCCGCCGAGCAATAAAGCGAATAATGGCAAGGCGAGCGGTATAGGTGCGCTAGCAGGTTGCGACCAGACGTAGACGCCCGCGCCGAATATCAGCCCGAGTAAAAACAATCCGCGCCAGGTTTTATCTCTGTCTGCCGGGTTGATGAAGCTGTTGAAAATGCCGGAAATGCCAGCGATGCGGCCGTTGAACATCAGTAGGAAAGTAGCGCTGAGCCCGATAAGGACGCCGCCGATGAGGGCGCTGATAGGGGTGAAGTTTTCCATACGGTTTCCTGTGATTAGATTGCCACGTAAATTAACTTGATATACTATACCCCATAGAGTATCTTAAGGCAACCCGCCGAATTGAGGTAGATCATGCAAAAGCTACATAGCCACGAAGACAAGCGCTCGCTGGTGTTGCGCTTGAAGCGCGTCGAAGGCCAGTTGCGCGGCATCCAACAGTTGATAGAAACGGAAGAGGATTGCGAAGCGATAGCGCAACAACTCGCCGCCGCGCGGCGTGCGCTGGACAAAACTTTTCATGCCATGGTGGCCTGCGCCATCGACCATCAAATTGCAGGGCAAGCGGGCGTCACACCCGGCTTGAAAAAAAAGATTGAAAATATTTCCGCGATTATCGCTAAATACGCTTAATCCTATAAAAACATAACTATTTGATTATATTGAACTATTTACTACCCACTGTTGGCAATGTCAAAGCTTATATAAATACTGGTTACGCGGCTGACATTATTGCTGGCGTGATCACTGCTTTGTTGATTATTCCGCAAGGCGTAGCGTTTGCCTTGCTCGCTGGCTTGCCGCCGCAGATGGGTTTGTACGCGAGCGTAATGGGCCCGTTGGCTTATGCGCTATTCGGCACCAGTCGTACTTTGTCGGTCGGGCCGGTGTCGGTCGCGGCGATCATGGTCGCGGCGGCGCTGGCGAATAGCCAACTCACTGCCGACGCCCAACAAAACGCAGCGTTGCTGGCGCTGGAATGTGCGCTGATATTTGCGTTGTTGGCCGCATTCAAATCTGGATGGTTGGTCAATATGGTGAGCCATCCGGTGTTATCTGGTTTCACTACTGGCGCGGCGGTATTGATACTGTTTAGCCAGCTTCCGCAACTGGCGGGGTTTACCGGGCCGAGAGAAATTCACGGCTGGCAGAGTTATGCTGAAATCCTGTCGGGCTTCGCACGACTGCAGCCGATTACATTTGCCTTGGGCTTGGTGATGATCGTCGCTTTGCTCGTCGTCGCAAAAGTATTGGCTAACGGGCTAAAAAAAACTTCGCTATCAATTACCTGGCAAAACGCAATCGTCAAATCGGCTCCCCTGATATTGCTGTTGTTGTCCGCGTTGGCGGCACAGGCGTTTGATTCTACGCAGGCGATTGCAAAAGTAGGCAGCATACCTGCCTCGTTACCGAACTTCAGCCTTGCGCCATTCGCCAGCCGTGACTGGCTCACGCTCTTGCCCGCCGCTTTCATGATCGCCGTCATCGCTTATGTCGAAGGCATCGCCATCGCGCAATCCTTAGCCAGCCGCGCACGAGAAACCATTAACCCCAATCGTGAATTTGTCGCGCTCGGCGTCGCCAACGCCGCCGCCGGTTTTTTCGGCGCCATGCCGGTGGCCGGTGGATTAAGTCGCACCATGGTGAACCATAGCTCCGGCGCAAAAACACAAGTCGCGTCCATCGTCACTGCATTCGCGGTAGCGATTTCATTATTGTTATTCGCCTCTTGGTTGTCCTACATTCCCAAAACTGCTTTGGCTGCCATCATCATGGTCGCCGTGTTGCCGTTGATCAATCTGCGCAGTTGGCTGGAGATGTTACGCGTAGATAAAGCCGATGCGTTAGTATTCGCGCTCACCACCTTAATGGTGTTGGTGTTGGGCATCGAGCGCGGTTTGATTGCCGGTATCGCCGTATCAATATTGTTATTTTTGTGGCGCGCCGCGCATCCGCACATGGCCGAAGTCGGGCGCGTGCAAGGCACGCAGCATTTCCGCAATATCAAGCGACATGAAGTCGAGACCTGGACGGGGTTGCGTATTTTCCGCGTGGATGAAAGCTTAAGCTTCGCTAACGCAGCTATCGTACGCGAGCAACTCACGCAAGCGGCGCAAAAGCCGACGCGTGATGTAGTCTTGCTTTGCACCGCGATCAACCATATCGACAGCACCGCGCTTGAAATGCTCGAAAGCGTTGCGCATGATTTGCGCGCGGCGGGAGTAGGCTTTCATCTCGCAGAAGTAAAAGGGCCTGTGATGGATAAATTGCAGCAAGCTGATTTTCCAAGACAACTTGAGCCAGGGAAAATATATTTTCGGATTGAACAAGCCATCGAAGAACTTGCGCGGTAATTTGAACCGGTAGCGAGGTACCATGCACCCTCGCAATCCCCTCCCTTTCTAGGGGAGGGTTAGGGTGGTGGTGGGTTACTATTTCGCCATTGAATAAGCGTTGTGAAAAGCGTTTTGTTCAACTGGATTCCCGCCTGCACGGGAATGACAGATGCGTCAATGATGGGCTGGCGCTGCTAAGCCAAGCGTTTGCAGCAACAATCCCCTCCCTTTCAAGGGGAGGGTTAGGGTGGGGATGGGTTACTATTTCGCCATTGAATAATCGGTGTGAAAAGCGTTTTGTGCCGCTGGATTCCCGCCTGCGCGGGAATGACGGATGCGTCATGGACATGTTCGTTTGGAGGCTGATTCAGCTAAGCCCAGTGCTATGTTCAAGAACATTTCCCTCCCCTTCAAAGGGAGGGTTAGGGTGGGGATGGGTTATTATTTCGTCATCGATTAATATTTTGAAAAGCGTTTGGTGTAACTGAATTCCCGCCTGCGCGGGAATGACGGATGCGTCAATAAAGTATGGTAATTTGGCAAAACATTTAATATATAACTAATTGATTATATTGAATAATTATGCATAATGATTTTGGCAGTATAGAGACCAGCGAAGAAGCGGGCGTGCGTTATTTGCATTTCGGTTCGGAGTGGGTACAAGGCGCGATGCGCATCCGCAAACCCAACGCGCTGGAGCTGGATTACACACGCGACATGATGGCGTGTTTATTGTTAAAGCAGGAAAGCGCTTGGCCGCAACGCGTGTTGCAAATCGGTTTGGGCGCGGCGTCGCTGACCAAGTTTTTTTATCACTACCTGCCGCTGAGCAAAATCCAGATCGTCGAAATTAATCCTGAAGTCGTGCCGGTAGCGCGACATCATTTTTATTTGCCCAGCGACCCGAATAGGGTGCGGGTTGAAATTGCCGATGGCGTCGAATATATGCAAAGGCGCGGACGCCATTTTGATTTGATTATGGTGGATGGCTTCGATGCCGATGCGCGGCCAGGCAAATTGGATTCGCCCGGGTTTTATGAGTCCTGTCGTAATCGATTAACCAACGACGGATTACTC
>JAYVGF010000101.1:0-8853 GCA_043772415.1 Betaproteobacteria bacterium | reverse complement strand
AAACAAAGTCCGTTTGGCATTAACGATTTTACCGGTGTGGACATTAAATAAAATAACCAATATAATCAAATAGTTAAATGTTAACTACTCCGCGTAGACTGTTATGCTGCACAATCGTAAAAATCTGTGACAGGTTTGCTTGTTTGTTTACAACGACTTGTTTACTCTCACCTCATTAAGAATAGTTTATTCAAAATATGTCCGAACCGTCTAAGCCAGATACAGAGAAAACTGACATCCTTGAATCGCTACCCATGCCGCCATCCACCGGCATGGTGTATTGCCGTAGTTGCGGCAAACAGATTCATAAAACTTCGCTCTCTTGCCAGCATTGCGGCGAACTCACGATCGAACCCAAGGCGCAAAGAAGCAAGTTGGTATCGCTGCTGCTCACGGCAGGCTTAGTGGCTTTGTTGGCTGGCGGCGGCTTTGCGGCAAGCGTGTTCTATCCGCAATATGTCGCCTCGCGCGAGCAAAGCAACAAATATGAAGTCGTCACCATTGCACAGGTTGCCACTGCGAAAGTAGAAAAATATTTTCGCGAAAAAGGCGGCGTACCGAAGACTCTCGAAGAGGCCGGCAGCACGTCGAAACCCGCCACCAGCATAGTCAAATCCATGGTCGTGCATCCGGAAAAAGGCACGCTTACCATCGTTCTTAACTATGGCAAAGCCGACGGCAAAAGTTTGCTCTACACCCCCACGATCGACGACAAACAAATTATTTCCTGGGCCTGCACCAGCAAAGATGTGCCGGAAAAAATGCTTCCGCCAGGCTGCAAGGAAGAAGAACGCAATTGATTTTATAACGATGGCGAGCACTCGCCATCTCCCGTCCCCATCCGCTACAATAAGCGGATGAATACTAAAAATTACGATGCCATCATAGTCGGCGGCGGCCATAACGGACTGACCTGCGCCTGTTACCTCGCTGCGGCTGGAATGAAAGTCCGCATCGTCGAACGCCGGCCTGTCGTCGGTGGCGCAGCGGTGACGGAAGAGTTCCATCCCGGCTTTCGCAATTCCACCGCGAGTTATACCGTCAGCCTGCTCAACCCCAAAGTCATCAAAGATCTCAAGCTATATGAACACGGCCTGAAAATCATCGAGCGGCCGCTGGCGAATTTTCTGCCCCTGCCTGATGGCCGCTATTTGAAACTTGGCGGCGGTATCGAAGCGACACAAAAAGAAGTCGCCAAGTTTTCCGCAAAAGACGCGGCGCGTCTGCCCGCTTATTACACCATGCTCGAATCCGTCGCCAATGTATTGCGCGGTATGCTGTTACAAACACCGCCGAACGTCGGCGGCGGCATCGCCGATTTTGTGCGTGCGTTGCAGTTGGGTGGGCAGTTGAAAAAACTTTCCATGCCCGAGCGCCGCGATCTTTTAGATTTGTTTACCAAAAGCGCAGGCGACGTACTCGACCAATGGTTTGAATCCGACGCGATCAAAGGCTTGTTCGGTTTCGATGCCATCGTCGGCAACTTCGCCAGCCCCTACTCGCCCGGCTCGGCCTATGTGTTGTTGCATCATGTATTCGGCGAGGTCAACGGCAAATCGGGGCAATGGGGTCACGCTGTCGGCGGCATGGGCGCGATTACGCAGGCGATGGCGAAAGAAGCCGCGCTACGCGGCGTAGAAATTACCACTGACTCACCGGTGAAAAACGTCAATGTCAACGATGCAGGCCGTGCTACCGGTGTTACGCTGGAAAATGGCGAACCAATTTCCGCGCGCTGTGTCGCTTCCAACCTGAATCCAAAATTATTATTTCAACAACTAATAGCTGCGGAACATGTCCCGGTAGAATTCGCCCATCGCATACAAGGTTATAAATGCGGCTCCGGCACCATGCGCTTGAATATGGCCTTGTCGGAGTTACCCGACTTCACCGCCCTGCCCGGCAAGCACACACAGATACATCATCAAGCGGGCATCTTTATTTCGCCGTCGTTGCAATATCAGGAGCAAGCCTACTTCGACGCCAAACAACACGGCTGGTCGCGTCGCCCGGTTATCGAAATGCTCATCCCCAGTACGGTCGATGACTCACTCGCGCCAGCGGGCAAACATGTGATGAGTTTGTTCTGCCAACATTTCAATCCGCAATTACCTGACGGAAAATCATGGGACGACTGCCGCGAACTAGCGGCTGATGCGATCATCGACACCGTGAATCAATACGCACCGAATTTCAAAGCCAGTATTTTGGGTCGCATGATTTTATCGCCGCTGGATCTGGAAAGAAAATTCGGCTTGGTCGGCGGTGATATTTTTCACGGCGCCTTAAGCCTTGACCAGTTATTTAGCGCACGACCCGTGCTAGGTTACGGCGACTATCGCTCGCCGATACAAGGTTTATACATGTGCGGATCGGGTACGCATCCTGGCGGCGGCGTTACCGGCGTGCCGGGACATAATGCAGCACGAGAAATGATTAAGGATTTTAAGCGCGGGAAAATCGGTAAGTAGCATATGAACTTAGAGAAATCGAATTCATACAATCTATGCGGGCGCATAAAGCAACCTAGCCGCTCATCGCATACGCATCACTAACCTTCCCCCTCGACGGGGGTAAGGATGGGATGGGGGTGAAGATGTGGCGTTATCAAAAGTAGCGATAAAAACTTGAAATATCACATACGGAGCTTTATGCGTAACTTATTGATTATAATCATATTTTTAACATCACTATACTCTGCGCAAAGCTACGCGCAAACTTGGCAATCCGACATCCCCACTTCACAAGCAGCAGAAACGCAAACCGACCACCGCCCAGTAGCCGTTCCCATCGCATCAGAAAAAGCTATGTCTTACTACCGCACACGCAACTTCTGGTGGGGCTTCGGCGTTCTGTGGGGCATCTTCATTCCCGCATTATTTTTATTCACCGGCTGGTCGGCAAAAATTCGCGATGTCGCACAACGCTTGGGCACGAAATGGTTTTTCGTTATCGGCATTTATTCGGTGTTATTTACGCTGATCACTTTTTTTATCGACTTGCCGCTGGCCTATTTCAGCGACTATTCCATGGAGCACAGCTTCGGCTTGTCTAATCAAACCATAGGCAAATGGCTGCAGGATAATTTCATCAGTTTGGCGATCAGTTGCGTCATGGGATTTTTATTTCTGTGGGTGCCCTATTTGCTACTGAAGAAAAGTCCGCAACGCTGGTGGCTTTACACCAGCCTGCTTGCAGTGCCGTTTATTTTTTTGATGATATTAGTGCAGCCGTTGTGGATCGATCCGCTTTTCAATAAATTCGGCCCGATGAAAGACAAGGCGCTCGAATCCAAAATTCTCGCGCTGGCAGAAAAATCCGGCATAGCGGGCAGCCGCGTGTTTGAAGTGGCCAAAAGCGAAGACACCAAAAAAGTAAACGCCTATGTCACCGGCTTCATGGACACCAAACGCATCGTGCTGTGGGACACGCTCACCGCCAAGCTGGACGAAAAAGAAACCCTGTTCGTCATGGGGCATGAAATGGGCCATTACGTTTTAGGCCACGTATGGAAAAGCATCGCGTTCACATCGCTCGTCATTCTCATGATGCTTTATATCGCCCATCGGCTGGCGCACTGGATGATAGCAAAATACAAACACCGATTCGGCTTTAGCGAATTATCCGATATCGCCTCATTACCCCTGTTGATTCTCATCACCGGGATACTCGGCTTCTTCGCCGCGCCGATCATCAACACCTACACCCGTTACAACGAGCACGAAGCCGACCGCTTCGGCCTCGAAGTCACGCAAAACAACCGCTCTGCGGCCACTGCCTTCGTCAAACTGCAGCAAGAAAACCTCGCCAACCCCCACCCAGGCTGGCTCGTCAAATTATGGCGCGGCAGCCATCCTTCGTTAGCGGATCGGATTACCTTCAGCAACGAATATAAGCCTTGGGAAAAGGGTGAGGCTTTACGCTACGGGGAGTTGTTTAAGAAATAAACCTCCTTCCCCGATTTGGGAAGGAGGTTGTCATCCTGCGCTACAGAGAAGGATCTGCTTTTCGCTTTTTATTTGACGTGCGGAACAGCAGATTCTTCGCTACCGCTCAGAATGACAAATAAGCAGGGTGCGCCGCACACACGCGTAAGACTTAATCCTGCGAGCAATAATGTCATTCAGAGTGTAACGCGTGCGCGCGGCGCACCCTACAAAATTTCTTCCACCCGATGACACGCCACCATGCGCTCATCAATCAATCTCGACAAGGGCGTTTCTTCTTTGCATCGTGCCACGGCATGCGGGCAACGCGTGTTGAACGCGCAGCCGCTTGGAGGATTTAACGGTGACGGCAATTCACCTTTGATGCTGATGATTTTTTTACTGCGCCCAGTGAGTGATGGCGTGCTGGCTAATAATGCTTGGGTGTAGGGATGCAAAGGCTTGGCGAAAATTTTTTGTTTGCTACCGCTCTCGACTGCGTTGCCGAGATACATGACGATGACGTTATCTGCAACGTGTTCGACGACGCTAAGGTTATGCGAAATGAATACATAGCTGACACCGAATTCATTCTGTAAGTCATTGAATAAATTCAGTATTTGTGCTTGTATCGAAACGTCCAATGCGGACACCGGCTCGTCGGCGACGACGACTTTCGGATTCAACATCAGCGCGCGCGCAATCGCGATGCGTTGTCGTTGTCCGCCGGAAAACATATGCGGATAGCGTTGTGCGAACTCAGGCCGCAAGCCCACTTTGGCCATCATCATTTGCACTTGTTCATCTGCTTGCTTCGCCGATACGACGCCCGCAATCATCAGCGGCTCGGCCAAAGTAGTCTTGATTTTTTTGCGTGGGTTAAGTGAAGCATAGGGATTCTGAAATACCATTTGCACTTTGGCGTGCAGTTTCTTTTTGTCGTCGCCGATAACTCCGGCGGTATCTTTACCATCGATAATTAATTTACCCGATGTCGGCTCTTCAATCAGTGTAAGTTGCCGCGCCAGTGTCGATTTACCGCAACCGGATTCACCAACGACTGCAAGTGTTTCACCTGCCGCTAAATTAAACGACACGCCATTCAACGCTTTCACCGTACTATGCCCGCGCATCAAGCCGCGACTGATGCGATAGTGCTTGGTCAGATTGTCGGCGATGAGTACGCTCATGTTTTGCTCATAACTGGTTCGCCCTTCTAAGGCTTACCGGCAGCATCAAGCGGCGTATGACAACGTACGGCTGAATCTATCTTACCGAGCAATTGCGGACGCTCGGTTTTACATTGTTCAAACACATAGGGACAACGCGGCGACAGCAAACAGCCGCGCGGTCGGTCGTATTGTCCCGGCACGACGCCTGACAAGGCATTCAATCTTTCTGCACCATGATTGTGTTCGGGCAACGCGGCGAGCAAGGCTTGCGTATAAGGATGACGCGGCGTTTGGAATATTTTGGGGATCAAGCCTGATTCGACCACCTGCCCCGCATACATCACTAAAGCGCGCTGCGCGACTTCGGCGACGACGGCCAGATCATGGCTAATGAGTATCAGCGCCATGTGGGTTTCCTTTTGCAGCTTCATCAGCAGATCGAGTATCTGCGCCTGCACCGTCACGTCTAGCGCGGTGGTCGGTTCGTCGGCAATCAATAGTTTCGGGTTACACGCCAACGCCGTCGCGATCATCACGCGCTGGCTCATGCCGCCGGAGAGTTGATGCGGATAGGCGTTGAGGCGGTTTTTGGCGTCGGGGATTTCGACCAGATTGAGTAAATCAAGCGCTTGTTGTTTTAGTTCTGTGCTGGAACCGCCGCGGTGGATTTTGATCGCTTCGCTGATTTGGTAACCCACCGTAAAACTCGGATTCAAACTGGCGACGGGATCCTGGAATATCATTGAAATATCCGCGCCGATGACTTTGCGTCGTTGCTTTTCATTCAGCGCTAATAAATCTTGGCCGTTGAAGCTCATCGCATCGGCCTTCACACGGCCCGGCGCGTCAATCAAACCCATGATGGCCAGCATGGAGACACTTTTACCGGAACCGGATTCGCCCACCACGCTGACGACTTCGCCGGCATCGATACTGAAATCAACGCCGTCCACCGCGGCAAACGGATTTTTTTCTGCGCCGAATTCAACGCGCAAATTTTTAACGTCAAGCAGGCTCATGAAGATTGCTTCAAGCGCGGATCAAGCGCATCACGCAAACCGTCGCCGAGTAAATTCAGCGCCAGCACGGTAATCAGAATAGCGAGACCGGGGAAAGTCACCACCCACCAGGCGCGTTCAATATAATCGCGCGCGGAGGCCAACATGGTGCCCCACTCCGGCGTCGGCGGTTGCGCGCCGAGGCCGAGAAAGCCGAGTGCTGCCGCATCGAGTATCGCCGAAGAAAATCCCAGCGTGGCTTGCACGATTAATGGTGCCATGCAATTGGGCAATACGGTGATAAACATTTGTCGGAACATTCCCGCACCGGCGATGCGCGAAGCGGTGACATATTCCTTATTCATTTCCGATAACGCCGCCGCGCGCGCGAGACGCGTGTAATGCGGCAAACTGACAATGGCTATCGCGTACATGGTATTGGCAAGACCGGGGCCGAGTATGGCGACAATGGCTACTGCGAGCAGCAAACTCGGCAACGCGAGCATGATATCGGCCATACGCATAATGGCCGAGTCCATCATGCCGGGGAAAAACGCGGCAAACATGCCGAATAAAATTCCAAACAACATCGACAAGCCGACTGCGACCAAGCCGATAATCAATGACAAGCGCGCGCCGTGGATCAAGCGTGAAAAAATATCGCGGCCGATGTCGTCGGTGCCGAGCAAAAATTTTGCGCTGCCACCGGACCACACAGGCGGCGTCAATAAGGCATCGCGGAATTGTTCAATGGGATTATGCGGCGCGATGACGTTGGCAAATATCGCGCAAAATAACACCACCAGCATGACGATCAATCCCGCTAGCGCGCCTTTGTTGCGCTTAAAATCACGCCAGAATTCGGCCAGCGGAGAGGGTGGCACCAGTGAATCTAAGTTGTTGATTTTATTAATTAATTCCATATCAATGCGCAGCGCGAATACGCGGGTTAATCACGCCGTACAACACATCGACCAATAAATTCACTACGATGATTAATGTTGCAATGAGCAGTATGCCGCCCTGCACCACTTGGTAATCGCGACGACCGATGGACTCGATTAACCACTTGCCAATACCAGGCCAGGAGAAGATTGTTTCGGTAAGTATCGCGCCGGACAGCAATGCACCGACTTGCAAACCAATCACGGTCACAACCGGAATCAGCGCATTGCGCAACGCATGCACGAAAATCAGTTTCGTACGCGACACGCCTTTAGCACGCGCAGCGCGGATGTAATCTTCGCGTAACACTTCCAGCATGGACGAACGCGTCATGCGCGCGATGACGGCAAGCGGAACGGTAGCGAGAACGATGGTGGGCAAAATCAAATGCGACAACGTCGATTTGAATGCACCCGTTTCGCCGGAGAGCAAGGAATCAATCAATAAAAATCCGGTGCGCGGCGGCACGTCGAAAGCAAAACCGATGCGGCCTGAAACGGGAGTCCAACCTAATGTGACGGAGAACAACAATATAAGTAACAGACCCCACCAGAATATCGGCATCGAGTAGCCCGTCAACGCCGCGCCCATCAAGCCGTGATCAGCCAGCTCGCCGCGCCGCGTCGCGGCGATCACGCCAGCTGGGACACCGATCATTGTCGCAAGCAAAATTGCCAGAAGCGACAATTCAACCGTAGCAGGAAAGCGGGAGAAAAATTCTTTCAACACCGGCTCGTTAGTGACCACCGATGTACCGAAATTCCCTTGTGCGACATTTTTGAGGTAAGTGAAATATTGCACCGGCAAAGATTTATCCAGGCCGAGTTTGACTTTGAGTTCCTCATGACGCACGGGATCGATACCACGCTCTCCCATCATCGCCTCAACTGGATCGCCGGGGATGAGATGGATCAACGCAAAAGCAATCAGCGTGACGCCCAAAAAAGTGGGAATCATCACACCGAGTCGTTTAAGAAGAAAAGTAAAAATAGCGTTCTGCTTTTGTGTTGTTGACTGGCGCTATTTTAGCAGAATTAGGCTTAGCTACCGGCAGATGTGAAAAACCTTACTATGGGAAATGGTTCCCTTTCGATAAACTCAGAGCCTTAATGACAGATGGTAAGGTGCGCTGTACGCACCCTTAACGCTTTGAATAATATATGTGCTCGCGGCATAAGACATACGCGTGCGCGCGGCGCACCCCACAAAAAATTACGTTTACATCACATACTTATTTCGAAGAAAGAAATGCTCACCCTTCTGCGCCGAGCTATTTCTGCTACCTATCGGGGGCAGTCGGCGAGCACATGTTTGAGCTACGCGGTGATTACGATTTCAAATGAATGTGCCAGCGAGTTTGTGCTCGACGCCCGATAGGTAGCAGAAATAGCGCGACATCAAAAACAAAAAAACAAAAAGCAGCGCGGCGGGTTCGCCTTTTTTGGTTACTTTTTTGGCGAAGCAAAAAAGTGACTAGCCGCCGGGCTACCCCCGGCACTCTTAATCAGTGCTTAGTCCGTCCAACTTATACAGACTGAAACATACTCCCTCCACCCCAACCCTACCCCGTCAGGAAAAGGACTTCAGATTTTAACCACCGCCACCTTAATCTGCTCCAACGCCGAAGGATCATCCAGCGTCGTCAGATCACCGGGATCACGCCCTTCCGCCAAGGCTTGTATCGAACGGCGTAATAATTTTCCTGAGCGTGTCTTTGGTAACAAAGTCACGAAGTGAACGCGAGCAGGGCGTGCAATCGCGCCGAGTTGTTTATCCACCGTCGCCATCACTTCTTTTTCCATTTGTGCGGCG
>JAYVGF010000100.1:0-4682 GCA_043772415.1 Betaproteobacteria bacterium | reverse complement strand
CTTACCGATCCTTTCCAATGTCTTATTGGAAATCAAAGACGGCGATATTTCCTTTGTCGCGACCGATCTGGAAATCCAGATCAGCGCGCAACAAAAAGTCGAAGGTAAAACCGAAAACGGATCCGTCACTTTATCGGCTAAAAAGCTGCAAGACATTTTGCGTGCCTTGCCGGAAGACGCTGAAATTACCCTGGAGCACAAAGAACCACGTCTGCTGGTTCGCGCAGGCAAAAGCCGGTTTAATTTACAAACCCTGCCGGCTAAAGATTACCCGCGCCTGGCAGCGGCTACCGGCACCAGCAACGATGTGCAAATCGCGCAAAAAACCTTGCGTGCATTGTTGGCACAAGTGCAGTTCGCGATGGCGGTGCAAGACATACGTTATTATTTGAACGGCTTATTATTTTCTATCGACGGCGAACAAATACGTGCCGTGGCCACAGACGGCCATCGCCTGGCTTATGCTGCGACCGAGCTGAAAACACCGATGAAGCACGACGTGATCTTGCCGCGCAAAAGCGTGTCCGAGCTTATCAAGTTACTAACTGATAGCGAAGAAAAAGTCACCATTTCCATCCAAGTGGACAAAGACAATAAACCGAGCCAAGTGCGTTTTAGTTTTGCCGGCGTCGAGTTGATCAGCAAAGTGGTCGATGGCAAATTCCCCGATTACACCAAAGTCATCCCGACCAATTACAGCAAGCATCTGGACATGAACCGCGTGACCTTGCAGCAAGCGCTACAACGCGCGGCGATTTTATCCAACGAAAAAATCCGCGGCGTGCGCCTGGTGTTGAGCAAAGATAACCTCGCAATCATTTGCGCTAATAACGAACAAGAAGAAGCGCAGGAAGAACTCACCGTCGCATACGATGGCGAGCCACTCGACATCGGTTTCAACATCGCTTATTTGCAGGACGTGTTGGCCAACGCCAGCTGCGAAGCGGTACAGCTATCACTCGGCGACGCCAATAGCAGCGCGCTGATTACTTTGCCGGAAGATAAGCAATTCAAATACGTGGTCATGCCCATGCGTATTTAATGTGTTAAAATATTGAATATAATTAAATAGTTACGATAGGAACACGATGACCCAAGCCAGCCGTAAAGCCGCAGCAGACGCCGCCGAAGATTACAACTCAGACAGCATCAAAATTCTCAAAGGTCTTGAGGCCGTACGCAAACGTCCGGGTATGTATATCGGCGACACCAGTGACGGCAGCGGTTTGCATCACATGGTATTCGAAGTGGTCGATAACGCCATCGATGAATCGCTGGCCGGTCACTGCGACGACATCAAGGTTGTGATCCACACCGACAACTCGATCTCCGTGGTCGATAACGGTCGCGGCATTCCGACCGGCATCAAAGACGATGACGATTTTGTGCCGAAACGCTCGGCAGCAGAAATCGTCATGACCGAGTTGCATGCCGGCGGTAAGTTCGACCAGAACTCATACAAAGTTTCCGGCGGTTTGCACGGCGTCGGCGTATCCTGCGTCAACGCGCTGTCGAAATTATTAAAGCTCACCATCCACCGCGATGGCAAAACGCATTACATGGAATTCAAAAAAGGCGCGCCGGTTTCGCCTCTGAAAGTCATCGGCGAAACCACCAAGCGCGGCACCGAAGTACACTTCCATCCCGACGAAGAAATTTTCGGTCAGGTGATGGAATTCCATTACGAAATTCTGTCAAAGCGTCTGCGCGAATTATCGTTTTTGAATAATGGCGTGAAAATAGAGTTGGTCGATCAACGCACAGGAAAAACAGAAAACTTTGCTTTTAGCGGTGGCGTCAAAGGTTTTGTCGAATACATCAACCGCAGCAAAACTGTTTTGCACCCGAACGTGTTTTACGCCAAGGGCGAAAAAGACGGCATTACCGTCGAAGTATCGATGCAATGGAATGACTCGTACAGCGAAACCGTGCAGTGTTTCACCAACAATATTCCGCAGCGCGACGGCGGTACGCACTTGACCGGCTTACGCATGGCGATGACGCGCACGCTGAATAACTACATTGAAAAGGAAGAAATTTCCAAAAAAGCCAAAGTCGAAACTACCGGCGATGACATGCGCGAAGGCTTGACCTGCGTGTTGTCGGTGAAAGTACCGGAGCCTAAATTTTCCTCGCAAACCAAAGACAAATTGGTTTCATCTGAAGTCAGCCCGGTAGTGCAAGAAGTTGTTGGCGCGAAATTGGCTGAATTTCTTTTAGAGAAACCGTTGGATGCCAAAACCATCTGCGGCAAAATCGTCGATGCCGCGCGCGCG
Source organism: Betaproteobacteria bacterium (assembly GCA_043772415.1). Taxonomy (GTDB): domain Bacteria; phylum Pseudomonadota; class Gammaproteobacteria; order Burkholderiales; family JBEEJL01; genus JBEEJL01. The sequence goes on along the minus strand of JAYVGF010000100.1, from coordinate 2,406 downwards.
CGCGAAGCCGCGCGTAAAGCACGCGAGCTCACGCGCCGCAAAGGCGTGCTCGACGGCATGAACCTGCCCGGTAAACTCGCCGACTGCCAGGAAAAAGATCCGGCCATGTGCGAAATTTATCTGGTCGAGGGCGATTCCGCCGGCGGCTCCGCCAAACAGGGACGCGACCGAAAATTCCAGGCCATTCTGCCGCTGAAAGGAAAAATCCTCAACGTCGAGCGCGCGCGTTTCGACAAGTTGATAGGATCGCAGGAAATCGCCACGCTGATTACCGCGCTCGGCACCGGCATCGGCAAAGACGAATACAACGCCGACAAATTGCGCTATCACCGCATTATCATCATGACCGACGCCGACGTGGACGGTTCGCATATCCGTACTTTGCTGCTGACGTTTTTCTATCGTCAAATGCCCGAGCTGGTCGAGCGCGGCCATATTTATATCGCGCAACCACCGCTATATAAAATCAAACACGGCAAAGACGAGCGTTATCTCAAAGACGATTTCGAGCTGAAACAATATTTGCTCAAGCAAGCTTTGAATCAATCGGAAATTATTCCCGCCGAAGGAGCGCAACCATTGGCTGGCGCGTCGTTAGAAAAAATCGCGCGCGAATATTTATTATCCGAAGCGGTAATTGATCGCCTCGATCGCGTCATCAATCCGCAGGTGTTGCATGTGTTGCTCGACTTGCCCGCGCTGTCAGTTAACGATGAAAAGTCCGCCAAAAATAGCGCCGGGATTTTAACTAAGGCGGTAGGCGACGAAGCTTTGACCATCGAGGTGGAAGCCGTCGAAGCCGAAGAAGAATGGCGCTTGGTGATCCGCAAAAATTTACACGGCAATAATTACACCACGCACATCGACAAAGATTTTCTCGAAAGCGGCGACTACCAGCAACTAGTGCAAACTGGACTGGTGTTGCAAGGCTTGATCCGCGAAGGCGCCTACGCCAAGCGCGGTGAAAAAGTGCAAGCCATCGCCACCTTCAAAGACGGGCTCGATTGGTTGATCGAAGATGTAAAGCGCAACGTCGCCATCCAGCGCTACAAAGGCCTGGGCGAAATGAACCCCGAACAATTGTGGGAAACCACCATGGATCCGAAAGTGCGCATATTGTTAAAAGTACAAATCGACGACGCGATCACTGCAGACGAAGTATTCTCAACGCTAATGGGCGATGACGTTGAGCCGCGCCGCGCGTTTATTGAAACCAACGCGGCCTTGGGTGTGCGTAATTTGGATGTGTAAAAAGGCATGTCGGGTGACACAAAAAGTGAAATTTGTGCCAATTAAATGAAAAATAGCTGACATAGATATTGAAAAAACCTTTGAAATAAAAATAATTCTATCCTTATGACGCTATCAGTTGATGAGTATGATTATATTGCTCAAATTATTGACCGGGCGCGCAATTTAATTCGAACAGGCGTATGGGAGGGAATAAAAGAACATAGGCTGGATGATTGGTTGGGCTGTCTGCGTAATTTCGATGCTGAGCTGCTAGCTGCCTATTTGTTAGATAATCTCACCTTCCGCTCGCGAGATCAGTATTTATCTCTACTGGATACGCTGTTTGCAGATCTTCCCATGCCGCCTAACTCCGACGGTACCAAGCCAGCAAAGATGCTACTAGAGGGCCTTCAATTATCTGCGCAAGATAACCCCACGGGTGGCGTAAGAATAGCACCAGTGATTGGACACATGGCCCCACCAACAAAGTCGGGGCCTTACATTCTTCGTCTTGCCCAAAGACGACATGGTATGGATGTATGTTGGCTAACATGGCCTCACTTACTTGAGAAAGCCGGGAACATAACGGACTTGTATTTCTTGGATGACATTTGTGGCACTGGCGACCAGTTTGACGAGTTTCTAAAAAGCATTAATTTTACAACTTACCGAAATTCTCACCCAAATTTGCGTGTGAACTACTTAGTAACAACCATACACAAAAGGGGTTTTGACCACATCTCCAAAACCTACCCATACATAAAACTGAGGTGGGCAGAACATTTAAGTGCTGTGCATTCTGTCCTGTCGCCAGAATGTTTTGATCGTTATAGGGTGGAAGGGTTTGCTGTAAAAATCCGCGACCAGTATGAGCGGGTCATCACGGAGGCGGGTTTTCCTGAGCATGAGGATTATGCAGATGGTTATGGCCAACTTGGTTTGGCTTATGGGTTTGCGCATGCCACACCAGACAATACCCTACCGATTTTCTGGAAACAGACACCAAAACTTACCCCATTGTTGGACCGATGAACATGAAGCAAAATGCCTTCATACGCAATCGCACCGAGGAGTCAGCTTTTTGACTAGCCGGTACTACAATGGATCCGTTGTCGATTTGGCTTGCAACATAACGATACATGGCTGGATAGCTAGAAGCAGAAAGTCTAATAA
>JAYVGF010000099.1:0-5294 GCA_043772415.1 Betaproteobacteria bacterium | reverse complement strand
CTGGATGGTTTGCGGGAGCGTTTGATTGAATACCAAAGACTCGGCGCGCAGTTCGCCAAGTGGCGCGCGGTGATCGAGATTGACGAACGCGATATTCCCTCGCCATTCGGCATACGCGCAAATGCGCATGCGCTGGCGCGTTACGCCGCGCTATGCCAGGAAGTAGGCTTGGTGCCGATAGTCGAACCCGAAGTGCTGATGGACGGCGCTCACGATATAGCGCGTTGCGAAGCGGTGACGGCGCAAGTATTGGAGGCGGTGTTTACTGAACTCGATCTCCATCGCGTTCAGTTTGAAGGCATGCTGCTCAAGCCGAACATGGTGATAGCCGGTAAAAAGTGCCCGCGACAAAACGCCGTGCAGGAAGTCGCCGACGCCACCATTCGTTGTCTGAAACGTTATGCGCCGGCCGCAGTGCCCGGTATCGTATTTTTGTCGGGCGGGCAAAGCGCAGAGGATGCAACCGACCACTTGAATGCCATGAACGCAATGGGAACGCATCCGTGGCAAGTCAGTTTTTCTTATGGGCGGGCATTGCAAGCGCCAGTGCTGGCGGCATGGCAAGGACAGGAAGCAAATGGCGTAGCGGCACAGAAGGCGCTGCTCGCTCGTTGTCGATTAAACGGCTTGGCGCGGGAAGGGAAATACGCCAGAGACATGGAAGGCGCCAGATAATTCTACGTCTTTGCGTCCATCATCCGATTAGGCAGAATGCCCACTACCCGTGGCGTGCGCACTGCGCACAAAGCTGCCCGCCAAAACCATCGGCGGTTATTGTTAGCCGGAAAAAACGCAGTTTGAAAAAAAACAATTGGCTCGGATCAAAATGCAACGTGCGCAGTGCGCACGCTACATTCAACCTGATAATCTACTTGGGCCGCTCGTCCTGCCACCCCCGCCGGGCCCACGGCTTGGGATTTTAGTGGCGTGTCGCCGAAATATTTCCCAAGCTATGCTTGGCGGTATCCATCCATTGCGAAGCCGCGTTAGTCAAATTAGTCATTGTCATATTCGTCATATCCATTGCCGCCCTTAGCGGGTCGGGCGTTGTGGTCTTAGGTGCACCAACATTTTTGTTCGCCTGGCCTAGAGCCCGACTAATTTTTTCTCCGGCAGCGAGGCATTCGCTTTTCATTCCTTCAACCAGTTTGGCATTCATTTGATTACCGATGGCAAACATCTGTTGCCAATAACGCTGGGCACGCTCCATATTAAAGCGAACAAATTCCATTTGCAGTTGCGCGAAATCGGCCTGGCTGCGAACGTGCATCAGGTCACGCACTATCTTGTCGTTTTGTTCATGCACTTCATGAGCTGAACGCATGTGCATTTCACGGATATGTTCAAAGCCCTCGGCGACGGCATTGGACATTGTTACGCTTGAATCAAAACCGGATTTATTCCACTGGGACATCTCCTCGTTTCCTATCGTCGGAAGGACGCGCTTGGCCGCGGAAGCCGTGTCTTGGTGAGTAGAATTTGTTTTGCGGGTAGTTTTGCGCTTAGGCATGGATGTCTCCTCATGATGCGTGGATTGGTTGAACCAAGTTTTAGTTTAGGCCTTGATATCGCGACTTGCTTGATGTAGATCAAACTTAAAGCGAGCGATCTAAGAAAAAATAAAGTTACGCCTAAGCTCAAAAACACCATGAATCCACCCGACGAAATAAGAGACAAATTCGCGCGTGATCGCCAACTGCTTGAGTTGGTAAAAGATTTAACCCCGACAGTGCTCACCAATCGCGCCGACTCGGCGCGTTCGCTCGTCGCGTCGTGTGCGGTTGCGCTGCTAGTAGCCAGCTGAGGCAATAAAAATAATTTAATATAATCAAATACTTACAAAACAATAGGCAAAGCAGAAAATACCATGGCCGACACTTCAATACTTGTCCTGAATGCCGGTTCATCCAGCCTGAAATTCGCCCTGTACTCTGCGAGCGGTTCACCTCAATTAATTTTACGCGGCGAGATGGATGGCATCGACACAAGCGATCAAGCGGCGCATTTTTTTACCGATGATGCGGCCGGTCACCGCCTTCTCGATCAAACCATTGCACAGATTCAACAACATGAAATGGCGCTGGCGTATTTATTCGATTGGCTGTTTCAACAGCGCTCGATCAGAATCATCATCGCCGGACATCGCGTTGTGCATGGCGGCGAACAATACACTAAAGCGCAATTAATAAACGAATCTGTCATGCAGGCATTGTCTGCGCTAGCACCGCTCGCGCCGCTGCACCAACCGCACAATCTGGCGGCGATACGCGCTTTGCAAAAACTGCAGCCTGATTTGCCGCAAGTGGCCTGTTTTGATACTGCGTTCCATCACACTCAAGCTGCCGTCGTGCGCAACTTCGCCTTACCGCGCGCGCTCACCGAAGCGGGCATCCGGCGCTATGGTTTTCACGGTTTATCCTACGAATATATTACATCGGCATTGCCGGCTCATTTCGCCGAAAGGGCTAACGGACGCATCGTCGTCGCGCATCTGGGTAATGGCGCGAGTATGTGCGCGATACGCGAGCGCAAAAGCGTCGCCACCAGCATGGGTTTTACCGCGCTCGATGGCTTAATGATGGGCACACGCAGCGGCAATATCGATCCCGGCGTGCTGTTGTATTTAATGCAGGAAAAAAACTATAGCGCGGAAAAACTCACCGACTTGCTAAACCGCGAATCAGGCTTGCTCGGCGTCTCCGGCATCAGCGCAGATATGCGCACATTGCGAACGAGCTATGATCCGCGTGCGCGCGAAGCCATCGACTTATTTGTCTATCGCATCCGCCGCGAACTGGGATCGTTGACTGCGGCGCTAGGCGGCTTGGACGGCTTAGTGTTTACCGGCGGCATAGGCGAACATGATGCCAACATTCGGCAAAGAGTTTGTGAGGACGCAGCGTGGCTCGATGTGCGCATCGACGCGCAAACCAATCAAGCCGCGAACGGAACCGAAGCAATAAAAATCAGCCGACCAAAGAACGCAGTGGAAGTTTGGGTGATGCCAACCAACGAAGAGTTGGTTATCGCACAACATGCGGCCAGGCTATGTGGCGCAGGCACAAATAGAAACTGATCCCGCGTAACTCGCCCCTGCAGGGCGCGATGGTCTCAAGCTGAGTGCATGGGCTGCGAAGCGTAGTGTAATTTAGTGCAGCGTAGGGATATTACGCCATTCAGAAAATATATCGAGCTTGGGCCCTTTGATTCCGACCACACAAGAACCCTTGCCACACTCTGACGCTGGACAATGGCAAGGACTTCGCCACCAATGATTATTTTAATTTCACACCGTACGCAATGTCCTAATATTATTAATATAATCAAATAGTTATATCATGGCTGCTTGATAGCACGTATCAAGGCAAAATGCACTCCCGATTTTAAAGAAGACGCTGCCGCCTCAAAAACATTTTGCGTTTCGCCGATACGCTCATCGAACGCAAAAGAAATCGCGGCGGGATTAAACGATACCCGCACACTGCCGCGATCCACCCCCGGCCTTGCTTCTATTGCCTGGATAATTTTTCGCTTGTGTGCTTCTCCGGTTGCATTTGCGTCCAATATTTCTGCGAACACGACCACATGACCACGCTTGAATGCCGCGGTCACCGCGGCATGATCGTAGGTGGCCGCCATTTTGTCTTCGATGCAGACGCCGCACGCTGCCGCCCATATGGGTGCGGCAGCCAATAGCGATAGCAGAATTTTTTGCGTCTTCATTCTATTCCGCTGCCTTGGCAGATGCAGGTTTTGGCCGCGCATCGATCCAGTGGAAATACTTGATGTATTGCTGCACTTCGGCGTCGCTCAAATTTTGGTTCGGCATCGGCACTTTGTATTTTTCCAGCATGGCTTTAGCGGCAGCATCGGACTGCAACATTTTGTCAGGTGACTTGAGCCATTGGGTGAGCCACGCATCGGTGCGCCGTTTGCTCACGCCATAGACATCCGGCCCCAGTTTGTCTCCCTGCCCAACTGAATGGCAGGCCAGGCATTTGCTCTCGAACACCAGTTTGCCCTTGACTGCGTCGGGGTCGCTCGGCGTATCGCTGGCGGCAATATTGTGATGTTCCAGATCCGCTTGCGCCGCCTTGCCGGTCGCGTCGATCAAACCAATTGCACCTTGCGACGCGTTCGCGAAATGATGATCGACCATGATGTAAGAACCTTTCTCCGGCACAAAAAATTCTACAATCGCACTATTACTCGAACCGAGCAGCACGGTTTGCGAACCGCGCAATTGATTATCCGGATTGCCTTCCAGCCACACTCGATCAAAAATAGTGCCGACGACATGGAAGCTTGAAGTGTTGCTCGGACCTACATTTAGCACAAACAAGCGCACACGCTCGCCCGGTTTGGCGGGTAAAGGTTTTCTCACCATGCCGTTGTGCGATCCATTAAAAACAGTGTAAGTGGATTGTTTGAGACGCAACTTATCCCCATCAAGCACATGCAAAACCTGCTCGCCTACTTTACGCCCGTCCGTATCCGGCGTGATGTAAAACTCGCTCTGCACGATCACGTATTCGTGATCCACTTTGGTCGGGTAGCCGTTGCGCGGTTCGACGATCATCATGCCGTACATACCGGAGGCAATATGCTCCAATATCATCGGCGTGCCACAGTGATACATAAATACGCCGGGATAATTGGCAGTGAATTCAAACGAAATAGTTTGCCCCGGCGCGATCGAATGATATTTATCCTGCGGCGACACCATGGCCGAATGGAAATCCATCGAGTGCATCATCGGCGCAGCGAACTGCGGCATGCCGGCAACAGGTTCGTCGCTGCGATTGGTCATGCTGAATTTAATACGGTCGCCCACCTTGGCGCGCACAGTTGGCCCCGGCACCTGGTCGCCGAAAGTCCACGCGCTGAACTTTACGCCGGGGGCGATCTCGATGACTTTGTGCGTCGTGTCGATCTGAATAGTTTTGATCGGATCTGGGTCCAAAGGCTTGAGATAAGCATCCATCGTCAAAGCCTTGCCGCTGGCAAACGCACCTTTGTGCCGCTCGCCGGAAACGCTTGAAGGCACCGACTTAAAATCCATTTTTGCGGGATCGTAAGCGTCGGTTTGCGCCAGGTCAGTTTTGGCCGTGCAACCCACCAACAAAAAAGCCATCAGCAGCGCAGAGCAAGAATAATGTTTCATGATTTCCCCTTTGTTGTTCAGGTAATGCAAATGTACCTCCGCAGGGGCGCAGCCAATTGATCTGTATCAATTATTCAAATAAAGTTTATACGGGATAGACTCCATCATCCATAATATGAATCCGATCAGT
>JAYVGF010000098.1:0-9813 GCA_043772415.1 Betaproteobacteria bacterium | reverse complement strand
GGTGATAACGCCAAAACCAAATTGAGTGTGTTGTCAGATATAGGTTTGGGCAAAGAATTGAACGTAGTGGTCGCGCGGCGTTTGTTGTCATTGAACGATTCCTTATCGCAACAACCCGACGGCAAACAGCTAGGTTCACTTATCATCCGCGGCACTGAGGGCATGGCAGTACAACTGGCGCAATGTTGCCGACCGATTCCGGGCGACCCTATCATCGGCTTTATTAAAAAAGGCCAAGGTTTAATCATCCACACCCATGATTGCCCCTCGATACGTCAGTTCGATGCAGACCCGGACAAATGGTTGGACGTAGAATGGGATCCGGAGACGAAAAAATATTTTGATGTCACCGTCAATGTCGTGACGCAAAACCAGCGCGGCGTGCTTGGCAAAGTCGCCGCTGCTATCGGCGAATCCGGCGCGAATATTGAAAACGTCAGCGCCGAAGAGCGCGAAAGCGCTGACTACGGCACCTGGAATATCACCTTGCAGGTGCATGACCGCTCACATCTCGCCGGTGTGATGAAAGCCTTACGCCAAATCCCGCAAGTGGTGCGCATTAACCGAAAAATCGGCCCTGAAAAATAGTTTTTTAAGAGAGTTACTTATGCCGCGTCAAATTATCCGTACCGTTACCGCACCCGAAGCTATCGGCACCTATTCGCAGGCTGTGCGCGTCAACAACACAGTTTATCTTTCCGGCCAGATCGGGCTGGATCCGCAAACTATGCAGTTGGTCGAGGGCATCGACGCGCAAATCATCCGCGTGTTCGACAACCTGAAAGCCGTGGCGGTGAGCGCAGGCGGCTCACTCAATGACATGGTGAAAGTCAATATTTACTTGGTTGATTTAGCCAACTTTGCCAAGGTGAACGAGATCATGGCGCAATATTTCACCGAGCCTTATCCGGCCCGCGCTGCAGTCGGCGTCGCCTCTCTGCCGCGCGGCGCGCTGGTCGAAGCCGACGGCATTTTGGAGTTAGCAAAATAGAATTTCGCATTCCCAAGGCGGTGGCCGACAAGCTGTCCAAGCTCGGCATCCGCAATCGCTTCGATCTCATTCTGCATCTTCCGCTGCGCTATGAAGACGAAACCCACCTCACGCCTATCCGCGACGCGTTAACCGGCACGACCGTTTTAGTCGAAGGCACGGTGCTCACCACCGAAGTCATGTATCGCTCACGCCGACAATTGGTCTGTCAGATCGAAGACGCCAGCGGTATTTTGTATATGCGCTTTTTGAATTTTTACGGCAGTCAGGTAAAACAACTGGCCGAAGGCGCACGCGTGCGCGTGTTGGGCGAAGTACGCCAAGGATTTTTCGGTGCGGAAATGGTGCATCCGAAATATCGCACGGTGAAAGACGATGCGCCGTTGTCGGAATCGCTCACACCGGTTTATCCGACTGTAGCGGGCCTGCAACAACCGACGCTGCGTAAGTGGGTCGCTGAAGCGATGCGCATCACCGAGCTCACCGACACGCTGCCGGACGTACTGTTAAAAAAATTGCATCTCGCGCAACTCAAACCCAGCCTCACTACTTTACATTTCCCGACACCCGATATCGCGCAACAACAATTGCAGGAACGAACCCATCCTGCTTGGCAACGCTTGAAATTCGATGAGCTGCTGGCGCAGCAACTTTCCATGCGTAAACATTACCGCGAGCGGCGCGAGCGCAAGGCGCCGGTGTTGAAAGCCAAAAATACGCTGACCAAAAAATTACTCGCATCGCTACCTTTCCCGCTGACCAAGGCGCAAAAAAAGGTCATGGGTGAAATCAGCGCCGATTTGGTACAAGGCCATCCGATGCAACGCCTGCTGCAAGGCGATGTCGGCAGCGGCAAAACCATCGTCGCCGCTTTCGCCGCATTACAAGCAATAGAAAACGGTTATCAAGCGGCGCTGATGGCACCGACGGAGATACTCACCGAGCAACATTACCGCAAATTATCCACTTTGCTCGAACCGCTCGGCGTGAATGTCGTGTGGCTGACCGGCTCCATGAAGAGCAAAGAAAAAATTCAATATAAACAAATAGTTACAGACGGAACCGCGCAGCTAGTGATAGGCACGCACGCGCTATTTCAAGAAGATGTCATATTCAAAAAACTAGGCCTCGCCATCATCGACGAGCAACATCGGTTTGGTGTCGAACAGCGCCTGGCCTTGCGTATGAAAGGGGCCAGCGTGGGCGAGCCGCATCAACTGATGATGAGTGCGACGCCGATCCCGCGCACCTTGTCGATGAGTTATTACGCCGATCTCGATGTGTCGGTGATCGATGAATTACCGCCCGGCCGCACGCCGATCGTGACGCGCTTGATTTCGGATGCGCGACGCGAGGAAGTCATCGACCGCGTGCGCAAGGCGTGCGAAAAGGGCGCGCAGGCTTATTGGGTGTGCCCGCTTATCGAAGAATCAGAAAAGCTACAACTGCAAACCGCAATGGAAACTTACGCGTCTATTCAGGCCACCTTTCCCGATTTGAAAGTGGGGTTGGTACACGGACGACTCAAGCCCGCAGAAAAAGCTGCCGTGATGAAAGCGTTTCAACAAAACGAGATTCAATTACTGGTCGCGACGACGGTCATCGAAGTCGGCGTCGATGTGCCCAATGCCTCATTGATGGTCATCGACCATGCCGAGCGCATGGGTTTGTCGCAACTACATCAGCTGCGCGGACGCGTTGGACGTGGCGCAGAAAAAAGCTCGTGTATTTTGCTTTACCAAACGCCGGTTTCCGATCTGGCGCGGGAACGGCTCAAAGTAATCTACGAAAATACCGACGGTTTTATTATTGCCGAAGCGGATTTGCGTTTACGCGGTCCCGGCGAATTTCTTGGCAGCCGCCAAAGTGGCGCAGCGATGCTGCGTTTCGCCGACCTGAATCTTGATGTGGAATTGCTCGAAGCAGCACAAAAGACGGCGGAAGAATTATTGCAGCATCAACCCGAAGTCGCTGAACTGCATTTGAAGCGCTGGCTGTCATCGCGTGAAAATTATCTTAAAGTATGAGCATGACACTCGGCCAACGTCTGACACTCTATGAAAAGTTGATGCGCCTCGACAAGCCCATCGGTATTTTGCTCCTGCTGTGGCCGACGTTATGGGCATTGTGGTTTGCCACTGCGGGAAAACCCGATTGGAAACTGATATTGATTTTTGTGATGGGCACCGTGCTGATGCGCTCGGCCGGTTGCGTGATGAACGATTACGTGGACAAAGATTTCGATCCGCATGTGGCGCGCACCAAAGAACGCCCGCTGGCGGCGAAAAAAATCTCCACCAGAGAGGCGTTATTGCTGGCCGGACTTCTCAGTTTGCTGGCTTTCGCACTGGTCCTTTCGCTGAATACCCTGACAATATATTTATCCTTCGCGGCATTATTTCTTGCCGCCAGTTACCCATTCACCAAACGCTTTCTCGCCATCCCGCAAGCCTACCTCGGCATCGCCTTCGGCTTCGGCATACCGATGACCTACGCCGCCGCGACCAACGCGGTCCCGCCGATAGCATGGCTACTATTGCTAGGGAATATTTTTTGGGCGGTGGCTTACGATACAGCCTATGCGATGGTCGATCGTGCTGACGATATTAAAATCGGCATTAAAACTTCTGCGCTGACTTTCGGGAAATTTGATGTCGCCGCTGTGATGCTTTGCTATGCCGCCTTTCTCGGCATCATGATGTATGCGGGCATCCATTATCAACGCGGCATCCTGTATTTTTCCGGTATTGCACTCGCGGCAGTGATCGCGACCTATCACTACACGCTCATCAAACAACGTGAACCGGCGCAATGCTTCAAAGCGTTTTTGCATAACAACTGGTTAGGGGCGGCGATTTTCGCTGGATTGGCGGTAGATTATCTAAGGTAATAATTAATATTGATTATTGAACTCCTGCCAAGGAGTGATCTGGTAAATTTGAACTCACATAAGACGTTAGGACGAGCTACGCGTGCGCACAGCGCACCCTACCAATTAACGCAAGACTCAACTTACCTATCAATGTTGATTCGAAGAAAAAAGTTACTACCCTTCTGCGCCGCTGATATTTCTGTTGTGAATCGGGGGCCGTCGGCGAGAACCTGTTTGAGTTACGCGGTGTTTACGATTTCAATTGAAGGTCAGAGCGAGTTTTCTCGCCGCCCGATTCACAACAGAAATAGCAGCGACAACAAACAAAAAAACAAAAATCAGCGCGGCGGCTTCGCCTTTTTTGGTTACATTTTTGACGAAGCAAAAAAGTGACTAGCCGCCGGGGCGCACCGTTCCACGGGACGCGCAGCGAGGGGGGGCGAGATCGGTGCAGCGGGTGGCCGCAATCAATTATGGGGTGAACGGAGCGCCGATGGCCGCGCCCGCACCGAGGCGTTGCCCACCGTGGCGCGGCCATCACCCCCGGCACTCTCAATATAACTGCTGCTACAACAGATACGCTACTTGTTAACTTACACCCATCCCCACCCTAACCCTCCCCTTGAAGGGGAGGGAATTTCTTAGTCGGGTTTGTAGGCTGGCGCTGATAAGCCCAGCGTATTTCGATCGTCGTAAGCTTTACGATTCGTGATGCTGCAACATTTCCACCCCCGTCCCAACCTTCCCCCGTCAACGGGGAAGGAGTGTGGCCTTCTGAAGTTCTGTTCATCGGAGAAGACTCTGAAAACCGTACGCGTGCACGGCGCACCCTACGGGAAGATAAGGCCAGCCTAATTGGCTAACTGAACCGCAGCCGTCTTGGCTGGGTAGTAAGACGTTTGCTTGGCGAGTAATTCGGTGGCTTCGTTTACCGGCATGGCTTTGCTGAAATAAAATCCCTGACACACGTCGCAATCGTTTTTGATCAAAAATTCGAGTTGATGCGCTTTTTCTACGCCTTCTGCGAGCAAGCGCAGCTTGAGGCCGCGTGCGATTTGGATCATGGCGCTGACGATAGAGGTTTCGGCAAAATCTTCTTTCAAATCGCGGATGAATGACTGGTCGATTTTCAGCGTATTGATCGGCAAGTCTTTCAGATAGGCCAGCGATGAGTAGCCGGTGCCGAAATCGTCGATGGAAATATGCACGCCGAGGTCGGCGATTTGGCGCAGTTTATTCTGGCTGTTATCGACGTCTTTCATCATCGCGCTTTCGGTAATTTCCAGATCGAGTCCACTACTTTCGAGGCCGCTGGTCTGAAGCGCGAGTTTTATTTTATCGACAAAATCATGTTGTTCGATTTGATGCGCAGACAGATTCACCGCGACGCGTATCGGCGTCAAACCACTTTCACTCCATCGCTTTGCCTGGGTACAAGCGGTGTTCAGCACCCATTCTCCGATTAAGCCGATCAAGCCGGTCTCTTCAGCGAGCGGAATAAAATCATTCGGCATCAGCATGCCGCGATCGGGGTTATTCCAGCGGATCAAGGCTTCCATGCCGATAATGCTGCCATTCGCGGTGTTGACTTGCGGTTGGTAATACAACTCGAATTCATTATTGGAAATAGCGCTGCGCAAATCGTTTTCCAGCAACAAGCGATGCGAATACACCGCCGTTTTCGCCTGGGAGAAAAACGCGTAGTTGTTTCTGCCCAGTTCTTTGACGTGGTACATGGCGATGTCGGCATTTTTCACCAGTGTATCGACGCTGTCGCCGTCGTCGGGATAAATCGCGATACCGATACTGGCACTGAAGTAATGGTCTTGTCCGCCGACGCGGAAGGGGCGGTTCAGCGTTTCCAATAACTTCTTGGCGGCGAGAGCGGCATCTTGCGGATCATCAATCTGCGGTAATAGCAAAGTGAATTCATCGCCGCCCTGGCGCGCCAGCGTATCGCCTTCGCGCACGCACTTGGCTAAACGCATAGCCACACTTTGCAGCAATTGGTCGCCGACTACGTGGCCCAACGTGTCGTTAATAATTTTGAAACGGTCGAGATCGAGGAACATCACCGCCAGTTTGCTGCGGTTACGTTTGGCTTGTGCCATGCCGAGGATCAAGTGGTCCTTGAACAACAAACGATTCGGCAGGCCGGTTAACATATCGTGATAGGCCTGGTGATAAATCATTTCTTCGGCTTGTTTGCGCTCGCTGATATCTTTGGCGACGCCGTAAGTGCCGAAAAATTTGCTTAGCTCATTCGGCTCTGCGCTGTCGTAAATGCCCATCGCGTTGAGCTCGACAGTAATGTGCGGCGGCTCTGCTTGCGGCGTGGCGTCAGCGTCGGGCTTGCACAACAAACGCATCTCGTCGTTGCGCGTGGAGCGTTGTCCGGTACGCTTGTCGTTGAACGCATGCTTGGCGCGCTCAAGATCTTCCGGGTGGATCAACATCGTGTAATGACGGTTAATCAGCTCGTCTTTGTCGAAGCCGAGCGATGATTTAACTCTTTGATTTATATAAGTAAATCTGCCTTCGCTATCGAGGGTATAAATCACGTCCGGCGAATTATCTACCAGATAGCGGTGCCATTTTTCCGACTTGTCGAGCTTCTGGTTCATGTAACCGAGTTGGCGTTCGAGATAACGCTGATGCAATGCATTCTCGACGGTCTTAAGTAATTCTTCCGGCTCGTAGGGTTTGCGCAAGAAATCATAAGCCCCGCTGCGCAGCGCGTGTATCGCTGCAGCAATCGCGGTGTCGCCGCTCACTACTATTACCGTTGAGTCTATTTTCCTTTCGACTATGCTGTCGAGCAGTGCATAGCCGTTCATTTCCGGCATGAATAAATCCAGCAGCACGACGTCGTACACGCGCGATTGCAACATCATTAATGCGGTTTTGCCGCTGTCGCAAATATCCACATCGTAACCTTGCATGCCCAATAGCTGTTGCAAGCTGTGGCGCATATGCGGTTCGTCGTCCACGACTAGCAGACGCGGCTTGTTATCCGCGCGTGCAGGCTCGCTCTGATGTATGGCGTTGTGTTCCATTAAATGTGTTTCCCCGAATTACGTTTGCAGGTCTTATAGTGCCCACATTGATGTAGCATGCATTGTCACCTAAGGTGTCACGGCTGGCAATAAAATATTAAAACAAGTGCCTGAATCGGCGTTACTTTTAGCGCTGATGCTGCCGCCCATGCCGGTCACCAGTTCGTGAACAATGGATAATCCTAATCCTGCATGGCCTTCCCCCTTGGTGCTGGTGACGGGGCGGAACAAGCGCGCCATCACAGCTTCGGGTATGCCGGGGCCGTTATCGCTGACGCTAATCTGCACACTGTGAATACCGTTTTCTTTGGTGACGTCGATGGTCGAAACAATTAATTCACCGCCCTGCATCGCCATCGCCTCGGCGGCATTTTTCATCAAGTTGATCAACACTTGTTTCAAGCGATTGCGATCACACGCCACTTGGCGAATAGAATGATCCAGATCGGTGCGCAGGCGGATTTTATCGCCGGTGAAAAGTTGCTCGTGCGTAATCTGCATCAAATCGATAATCACATGGTTCACGTTGACATCAACTATAGTCGGCGCCGCTGCCGGCCCCGGCTCGGCCAAGCCGCGCACGATATGGCCGATGCGGTCGATTTCTTCGTTAATCACTTCGAGGCCGAATTGCGACGGATCGGCCTTGGGTAACTTGAGTCGCAGGATCTTGATATAGTTCTTGATAATGCCGAGCGGATTGTTTACTTCGTGCAAGACTTTGCGCACGCGGCTTTGCGCGGCGAGGTTTTGCTCAGGTGAGACAAATGCCAGCAAGCCCGCCTGCTTGATGCTGAAATGTAAAGCCGCCGCCGCTTCGTTGGCGAACAAAGTCATACGGCGCATTTTCGCGTCGAGATGCGGCAACTCGGCTTGCGATAAACCCACCGCGAAGGCACCGAGCATTTCGCCGCGGCTCACCAAGGGCAGCGCGAGAAAACCATCATGGCCGAGCAGGCGCGCGATTTGTTCATCCAGTATCGATTGGCCGAAACCGTCGTCGCCCATGCCAAAGGTATGGAAGGGCCGGTTGAGTTTCACGCTGTGTTTGATCAGGCTTGAGGCGCCGTCGAGCGGGACGGCAATTTCATTGATGATATCGGGTTGATCGACACCGGCTAATCCGCGCAGGCATTTATGCGCGACATCGTGGACAAAAAAGATGGCGTTGGAAAATCCCAGCTCGATTTGCAAATATTGGCGCAGGGTTTTATTCAGCAGCGCCGGTTCGTGATAACCGCTGGTGCTGGATGACAAAGTGGCGAGCACAGTCAGGTCGCGCACAGCATTGGCGAGGCGCAAGGTCTTGTGGTTGTGCGCCGAACCTTCTTCGCTTTCTGGCGACTTCACGTTTTCCAAAGGCAAATCGAGAAATTTCAAGGCTTCGCGCAATTGCGCGGTGGCAGCCGTGTCGATGTCGCTCATGTCTTGCGGTTTGAAACCGAAAAACGCTTGCGCATGCTCCATCATCGCGGCGCTGGTGACATCACGCGCTGCCATCATGGCGCGCGCGAGATGCAAAATTTTTACCAAAGCATGTGCAGCGGCCACGCGGCTGATCGGGTCGTGTTGGTAATGCACCGCATCAGCCATAAACGAATTCACCGTCCAGCGGCGGATCAGCCTTTCGGATTCTTGCACGTTGGTAAAGCCAAGCCGTTCCTGCTCAAGCACTAGCAACTCGGGATCGCTGCCCGCGAGATTAATAATCTGCCTATATTCAGCGGGGCGGGTTGTAGCAAGGGAAAGTTTGCCGAGATTATGCAGCAGACCAGTGAAATACGCTTCGTCCGGAATAGGATAAGCGGCTTTTTCGGCAATCGCCTCGGCGTAAAACGCACAGCGCAAACTATCGCGGTGAAATTGCTGCAAGTCATCTAACTGTGTCGCGCTCGGCGGCTGGAAGACTTGTTGAACAGCGGCGCTCACCACCAAAGTCTTAATCACGTCATGGCCGAGCGTTTCGAGCACATGCACAAACAACGGAAAACGCTGGCGTTTGGCGGCCGGGCCGAAAGCGGCCTCCAGCACGCGCGCCGCCAGCGCCACATCCAGGCGCACCGAGTAGGCGACTTCGGACAAGGGCGTGCTGTCGCGCGCGCAGGTCTCGAGCGAGCACAATAAAGCGTCGGGCAATGAGGGAAGCGTTGCGGCCACAGATGCTTGTTGTAAGGTTGGAAACGGGGTCAACTGCATGCGTATTGATATCTTTTTTGCTGGCTGACTTTGTAGAGGGGGAACACCCCTTATTTGCTTCGAATCATACTTGAGACATTCGCCTGGCGCGAGGGGGGAAACTAGGTATTTTGCGTAGATATAATGCCTGAGGGTGTGCCTATTGAAGCAAACCTTGAACTTAATGTATTAACGCCGTGTTCTGGTTGAAATCTTCGTTTTGCCCTTTTTTTCTGGAACTGTCACTTGCGCCGATTGCCTGATGTGTAAAGGCAAAAATGTAAATCGTGTTGGCGTTGCAGCAAAACCCGCCGCAAGCGTTAATTAATAACTATTTGATTATATTAATAATTTTATAAATCCTGAAAGCGCATAAGATGCATAAATTCTTATTGGTTTGCTTGACGACTTGTCTATTCAGCGCTTGCGCCACGGCGAATTCCAGCGACAAAAATTCGCTCGACGCCGTGCCCGCCATAGACCTCCCCCGCTACATGGGCAAGTGGTACGAAATCGCGCGCTTGTCCAATAGTTTCCAAAATATGTGCGAATCGAATGTCAGCGCGACTTATACGCAAACGGACAACGGCAAACTCAAAGTCGTCAACGCATGCAAAAAACCGGATGGCTCGCTGACCTCAGTCGAAGGCGAAGCGCGACTAGCCAGCGGCAGCCAAACTAATAGCAAACTGCAAGTGCGCTTCGCGCCGGCTTGGTTA
>JAYVGF010000097.1:0-6635 GCA_043772415.1 Betaproteobacteria bacterium | reverse complement strand
TGCCAGTTCACAGAGCGCCGGAATGGCTGCTGTGATAATCACCTGCGCATGGTCTAGTTGAGCCACATAACCGGAGAACTCTTGGCCCAGCGTCAGGGGTGTCGCATCTTGCAAATGAGTGCGACCGATTTTGACGATGTCGTTGAAAACGCTGGATTTGGTTTCGAGCGTGTCGCGTAACGTGCGCAAGGCTGGCAGCAGCTTATCGGAGACCGCCATCGCAGCGGCCACATACATCGCTGCAGGAAAAATATCATTGGATGATTGGCCCAGATTGACCTCATCGTTTGGATGCACCAAACGGGTCTCGCCTGCAACGCCGCCCAGCAATTGCGAGGCTCGGTTAGCGAGCACTTCGTTCATGTTCATATTGGTTTGGGTGCCCGAACCAGTTTGCCAAACGGATAGCGGAAACTCAATGGCGTGGCGTGCCTCCAACACCTCTTTGGCTGCGTTGGCGATGGCTGACGCCTTGTCAATATTCAGCAGGCCTAATTCGCCATTAACCCGCGCGCAAATTTGCTTTACCAGCGCCAGCGCCACGATTAACTCATCGGGCATTTGTTCGCGTGAAATATGGAAATATTTTAGCGAGCGTTGCGTCTGCGCTCCCCATAGCCGCTCAGCAGGAACCTCGATGATACCCAATGAATCGCGTTCAATTCTAGCCGTCACCATGGCGTTCTGTGCGACGACTATTTTTTATTATTGCCTTTTGCTGCGTCACGAATGTTATCGCCTGCTTTGTCAATCTGCTGTGTGGCATTGCCTAATGATTTGTCCACTTGTTTGCCGACTTGCTCTGCTGGGCCTTCTTGTTTCTGACAGCTGGATATGGCTAACATCAACACAAACATTATTAAAACCGCGCTTATCATTTCATTGAGTTTTGTCATTTATATCTCCTGAGGGCTCATTTATCTTAAAACGATATTGACCATTTCGGCCAATCTCGCTACTACGATGCGCCAGTCTGTATTGTTGGACGCATCGTTTGTCGGTCATTTTTTGGTTTTATCGATTTTATGGCCAATGACACCGCCGACGGCCGCACCGCCGACCATATCGGCCGTGCTACCGCCGGTAAGAACAGCTCCGCCTACAGCGCCCACTCCAGCGCCGATAGCCGTGTTTTTATCCTGCGTTCACATGCCTGAACAAGCACTTAAGCCGAAGAGCATTGTTGTAGCAAGCACACTAAGCGTAAATCGATGTAGCATTTGCATCGGATTACCTCTATCCAGATCGGATTTCGATAACCTTTTATAGATCAAGTGCGACTTGATTATTTGCCAATTCTTGCTTTCGCATCGACAAGGCAACTATCCTTGGCGGCGCCCGACAAAGCGTCACACTTTTCCTTGGCCACCGCATATTGAGCATCGCTCTTGTCTGCTGCAGCATCCTTACGGGCGTCGGTAGTTTCGGTCTTCGCCTTGCTGCGTGCCTCGGCGGAATCCTTGTTCGCTGTGGCATTTGCATCCGAGGTCCTCATTTGCACCTTGGCATCAGCCTTTGCGGAAATCTCCGCCGCTTTAGCTTCCTTCCGGCAGACATCTTTCGCGTTGCCGGTCATGTCGTCGCATCGTTCATTTGCCACGGCATAATTCGCTTCTGCTTTAGCGACGCGTGATTGGTAATGGCTTTTTTTGGTCGGCTTGTAGCCAGCCTCTAGTTCAGCCCGCGCAACCTTCTCTTTGCCTTTGGCCTCAACGACACAAATATCTTTGGGGTTGCCGGATAAGGCCGCGCATGCCGCCTTTTCCGATTTATACATTGCGGCAATTTTATCTTTGCTAGCGCTATAGTCGTTTTTTAACATGCCTTGCGCGTAAGCGCTTGCGCTGAACAAGAAGCTGACTGTTAGCGCCATCAAGCTGCTATTAAATTTTTTCATATCGATCCTTTATGCAGTGAGTGCCGGAGTCAAGCTGCAGGAATTGCATCTCCACTTTTGGCTTTGATATTTTCATGGTAGGGCGATAGGTTTTCGCCGTCTGTCTGATGGCGCACATAACCAACATTCGATTTCAATCACACGTTCTGCCTGACGTGTTGTGTAAAACAAAGCATCTGAATGCAGCTTCACCCGATCGCTTACAAATGCGGGAATAACTACTTTCGTCATCTCAGTCGCTAAAAGGACTGGCGTGTTTGGTTCGGCGGCCTTTATAGGGAACGAGGCGACCGAGTTTGGGTCACATATCAGTGCAGGCCCCATACCCACGTGCCAGCACAGACCGTTACCCGTGCTTGAGCTGGAAGTGCGCTGAACGTTAAGGTCGGCTGCCTCATTGCGGTTAGCTACCGGCCAGGCCGTGCCGCAAGCGGTGCCTATCGCTAATAAACACCACGAGACGAAGCGAGCGTATTTCTGGGATAATGTATAGGTCATGATTAGTTTCGATTCGTTAAACGCCGAGAACCTAATTCAACTCAAAAAATATTAAGCCGGTGTTATTATTTGCTAATTATCGCAAGCTCTCTGTACGCTGACGCACGCTACACGGCGTTTTTGCTTGTAGGTATTAGACGCGTCGAGTTGCACCGCAACATTAGCGCTCAGCCAGTTGACGAGCGATTTATAAGCAACTTTTTTTTCATAGCTCCTTACGCATCGTTTGTACGCTACCGAACATATAAAATTTATAGCGATGTACTATAATTAATTTGTAGTAATCATTCACCATTTTTAAGCCGTGCTGGTCAATTCGTTTGTAGCGGCCGTAATAGAAAGAATGACCATGTCCAGCCCACCTGACCCGCGACAGAACCACCTTCTTGCTGCCTTACCGGCAGAAGACTATGCCCGCGTAGCGCCACACCTGGAACTGGTGCCGATGCCGCTAGGTGACGTGCTTTATGAACCTGGCATTGAATTAAGACATGTCTATTTTCCGACCAACTGCATCGTGTCATTGCTGTATGTCATGGAGGATGGCGCTTCGGCAGAAATTGCCGTGGTCGGTAATGAAGGAGTTATCGGCATTGCCCTGTTCATGGGCGGCGAGTCAACGCCTAGCCGGGCGCTCACACAGAGCGCCGGATATGCCTACCGTCTCAAAGCGCAGCTACTCAAGCAGGAATTCAGCCGCTCGGCACCCGTGATGCATTTGCTGCTACGGTATACGCAGGCGCTGATTACCCAGATGGCGCAAACGGCGGTGTGCAACCGGCATCATTCAGTAGATCAGCAGCTCTGCCGCTGGTTGCTGCTCAGCCTGGATCGGCTGCAATCGAACCAGTTGAGCATGACGCAGGAATTGATCGCCAACATGCTCGGCGTGCGCCGCGAGGGCGTCACCGAGGCCGCCGGCAAATTGCAGCACGCTGGCTTGATCAATTACCAACGCGGGCAAATCACGGTGCTTGACCGGCCCGGCCTGGAAGCCCGCGCCTGCGAATGTTACGCGGTGGTTAAAAAAGAGTTCGATCGCTTGTTGCCGGAGATGGTTGCTCGGTAATCGGATTGGCCGGCCGCCGTGGCTGTTTATTATGTGCTAAATCTCATAGCGCTACGCAAGTTCCCTCTGTGCGCTAGCATACAGACAAATACACCCATCTACGCCAAGCTGCAATGGACTGTGGCTCAGGTTCCGCTCCCTCAATCCGCGTTCGTCATTGGCCGGGGATAGCTACTTCTGCTTGCGTCATCAAATGGCTTCCATCCAACGCTACTGGAGATTGCAATGGCATCGCTGCCAAATGTTCCTGCGGCAAACCTACTGCTCTCGAACTTGCCGCGCAAAGACCGTGAACACTTTCTGGCGGGCTGCGATGAGGTCGATTTGGTATTAGAAGATATTTTGTCTGAGCCCGGCGAGCGCCTGCGCTACGTTTACTTTCCCACTGGCAGTATTATTTCTCTCCTGACACCGGTGGTTGAAAACCAAGTCCTGGAGGTCGGGCTAGTTGGTAATGAAGGCATGTTCGGTGTTTCTTTGGTGCTGGGAGTCAATGCATCGTCATTTCGCGGCTTGGTACAAGGCGCAGGTTCCGCATGGCGCATGAAAGCAGCGCCATTTCGACGTCAACTCGATTCCTCTCTGGCATTGCAAAAAAGTCTGCAACGCTATGTTTGCGTAATCGTAAGCCAGCTCGCGCAAACATCCGCCTGCACCCGGTTCCATTTGGTGGAGGCGCGGCTCGCTCGCTGGCTGTTGATGACCCAGGACCGGGCACACCGCGACCAATTACATGTTACGCATGAATTCTTGTCCTATATGTTGGGCGTCCGCCGCGTGGGTATCACTAAAGCGGCGACAGCGTTACAGAAGCGGGAGTTGATCCGCTATAGCCGTGGTGAAGTCACCATTCTTGACCGTAGCGGACTGCAAGCGGCTGCCTGCTTGTGTTATGAGGAGGACAAAGCGACTTACCATCAAATTATTTGTTAAGGAATCCAACAGGATATAAGCATTCTCCGGCCGAGGCTCGGTCTTGAGCTATGCCCTCAACCAGCAGTGTGTCCATCGCCCAGCCGCCTGGATTATGGAAGCGCTGATTAAGCCCTTCGATAGGCTCGGGACGATCGCTAAGATGTTGATTATGTTTGTGTTTATTATGTTCGTTTGATTACGTTCGTGGTGAGCTCGTCGCACCATAAGCGTAATCAACGTATACAGCGCCGCCCTAAATAAATTGTCCGCCTTATGTTCGCTACCGCACGGCGATTTTCCCCTGCGGGCATTATGATTTTCACCATGGGCTCCAAAATTAGCCCGGGTTGGCGAGCTTACACGCAAAGGGAGGCAATATGATGGAATCCTGGCAAGCAGAAATAGTGAGCGTGGCGGACAAAGACATGCTGATGCATACCGCCCAAGAAGCCTATTCCTACCGGACGCCTTACGGCACAGCCCTGGATCCAGGGCATTATTTGCTGCTGACCGAAATTAGCCGCAGTCCCCAGCATCAACAATGCGTGGTCTATTTCGGGCCATTCGCCAGCGAGTGTTTGGCGAAAATTTTAATACAAAGCTCTGGATTTCTCGGTTTACTTTCTGCTCCGCGTGAGCAAAAAATATCGGTGACGACAGGTCGATTCCAACCAGCAGATCCAGATAGAAACCTCCCCGTTTTATTGCGCTGGCGCGCTGACAGCCAGCCTTCATTGAGTTGATTTTGATATGCTTTTGTTTGGCTTATTCAGGAGAAGATGATGCTAAATAGGACTTCTACTCCGTCGACTGCCGGATTCGCCTCTGCTCCCGAACATCGCATGCGCGAAGCAGAAGAAATCGAACCTGTTTTTTCTATTCAACAAGATCCATTCAATGCTTTAATCTCTTCAAATATACGCATTGCCAAGGGTGCAACGTTATTTCGCGAAAGCCAAAAATTCGAATTCCTTTACGCTATTCGTAGTGGAAGTTTCAAAACCACCATGCTGATCGAAGACGGCCGCGAACAAGTCACGGGCTTTCATATGGCGGGCGACATTTTGGGCCTTGATGGCATAGGCGAATGTGCCTATACATGCGGCGCGGTTGCACTCGAAAACGCTGAGGTGAGTGTGCTGCCGCTTCGGCAATATGTGCGCCTGAGCCATGGCAATGCGTCGATGCACGAGCATTTATACAAAATCATGAGCCGTGAAATCGCGCGCGACCACAACATGATGCTTTTGCTGGGCACCATGCGTGCCGAAGAGCGGGTGGCCGCCTTTTTACTCAACCTCTCGGAACGTTACACCGCTGGTGGCTATTCATCGCGCGAATTCAACCTTCGCATGACGCGTGAGGAAATTGGCAGTTACCTCGGACTGAAGCTGGAAACCGTCAGCCGAATGTTCTCCAAATTCCACCACGATGGCTTGGTCAACATCCGACAAAAAAACATTCGGATTCTGAGCACAGATAAATTGCGCCAAGTCATCGGCAATTGCAATTAGATCAGCGTAAATTTGAAAATCAGCAAATAATTAGTTGAGAAATCCAGCGTGTACGGCTATTTATGTAACTATTTGATTATATTGAATAAAATATCATTCATAAAAGCCTATAAAATCAATACTTTGCCGCCTCTTTCTTACCCGCGTAGCTACATGTTATTTGTCCACGCCAAACTTTCTCAACGACTGCAGCCACACTAAACCCGTCGTACCCGCCGTTAAAGAAGCCAATAAAATCGCCATCTTCGACGTGTTAATAACTTGCGCGCTCGGCGTGAATGCGAGATGGGTAATAAAAATCGACATGGTGAACCCGATGCCGCCGAGCAGGCCAGCGCCGATAATATGCGGCCATTTTAAGTCGAACGGCAAGCGGCAGATGCCCAGCGCAACGGCAAGGAAACAAAGTAAGGTCACGCCTAAAGGTTTGCCCGCCACCAGGCCCGCGTAGATGCCGATGCTGTTGGCGCTGGTCAGGCTTTGCCACCAATCTGCACTCACCACAATACCGGTATTGGCCAGCGCGAAAATTGGCAGAATAATAAACGCCACCGGTTTGTGCAGAAAATGTTCCAGACGGTGCGACGGTGACGCTGCGTCGTCATCCTTTGCCGAAAAGGGGACGGCGAACGCCAGCATCACGCCCGCTATCGTCGCATGCACGCCCGACTTAAGCATAAGGAGCCACATCAGCGCACCGCCAAGGATATAAGGAGGTAGCGCCATGACGCGGAAGTGGCGG
>JAYVGF010000096.1:0-4252 GCA_043772415.1 Betaproteobacteria bacterium | reverse complement strand
AGCAACGCATCTCCCTCGGCTATTTTCGGCAACACATGCCAAGTTTGCAAAAATACGCTATCTATTTGATTTAATTGAATATTCTTCCACGCTTCTTCTGCAGTAAAACTCAGCACTGGCGCGAGTAATCGCACTATCGAATGTGCAATATGATGCAAAGCGTTTTGCGCCGAGCGACGCGCAGCAGAATTTTCGCCGGCGGTGTAAAGCCGGTCTTTCAACACATCCAAATAAAATCCGCCGAGATCTTCGGAACAAAACGCTTGCAGCTTTTGCAAGGCAAAATGAAATTCGTAACGCGCAAAATCGGCTGTGACTTCGTCGTGTAATTTTTGTGTCAGCGCGATAGCGTAACGGTCGATCTCTAACCATTGTTCAACTGGCATGGCATGGTTGGCTGCGTCGAAGTCGGCGATGTTGGCCAACAAAAAGCGCAGCGTATTGCGTAAACGCCGATAACTTTCCACTACGCGCTTGAGGATTTCATCCGAGATGGACAACTCGCCGGAATAATCGGTGCTGCCGACCCACAAACGCAAAATATCCGCACCTAGCGTATCAAAAACTTTTTGCGGCGCAACGACGTTGCCGACCGATTTGCTCATCTTGCGGCCATTGCCATCGACGACGAAACCGTGCGTGACTAAGGCGTTATACGGCGCGCGGCCACTGATGGCGCAGCTCGCCAACAACGACGAATGAAACCAGCCGCGATGTTGGTCTGAGCCTTCCAGATAAATATCCGCCGGGAATTGCAGCTCGGGGCGCTGGCGCAACACGGTTTCATGTGTAGTGCCCGAATCAAACCACACGTCGAGTGTGTCGGTCATTTTTACGTAGCTGGCTGCATCAGTACCGAGCATTTCCTCTGCCGTGATCGCTTGCCACGCTTCAATGCCTTCTACTTCCACGCGCTTGGCGACTTGCTCTAATAATTCAAGCGTGCGCGGATGCGGCTCGTCGGTTTCTTTGTGCAGAAAAAATGGGATCGGTACACCCCAATTGCGTTGGCGCGAAATGCACCAGTCCGGGCGATTGGCGATCATGCCGTGCAAACGCGCCTTGCCCCAGGCAGGATAAAAATCCGTCGCTTCGATAGCATCTAGCGCGAGCTGGCGCAAAGTTTTGTCAGCGCTATTTTTGTCGGTCGCTTTGCGATCCATGCCGATAAACCATTGACTGGTCGCGCGGAATACTGTTGGTGTTTTGTGGCGCCAGCAATGCGGATAGCTATGATCGAAATTGGCGGCTTTGAACAGCGCGCCTTTTTCGTCGATAGTCTTCACGATTTCCGCTTGCGCTTTCCAGATGTTCAATCCGCCGAACAAAGGTAACGAATCGACATAACGTCCATTGCCCAACACCGGGGTGAGGATGTCTTCGTTCTTCATGCCGTAGCGTTTGCACGAGTTAAAGTCATCCACGCCGTATGCGGGTGACGAATGCACGATGCCGGTGCCGGTTTCCAGCGTGACGTAATCGGCGAGATACATCGGCGACGCGCGGTCGTAAAACGGATGCTCAAATTTGATTAACTCCAGCGCTGCGCCTTTAGAGCTCGCCAATGTCCTTCCGGTCAAGCCGTAACGTGCGAGACAAGCTTCCTGCAAATCTGCCGCCAGCACTAACAAGCCGCGCTCGGTTTCTACCAAGTTATAGGTAAACTCAGGATGCACATTCAGCGCTTGGTTCGCCGGTATCGTCCACGGTGTGGTGGTCCAGATCACAGCAAATACTTTTTTGTCGGCGGCGATGTCCACATTAAATGCTTGAGCGAGTTTGTCACGATCGACAAGGGGAAAGCCGACATCAATCGCAATCGATTTTTTATCTTCGTATTCCACTTCAGCTTCCGCCAAGGTCGAGCCGCAATCAAAACACCAGTTCACCGGCTTCAAGCCGCGATAGACGTAGCCACGCTGCATGATCTTGCCCAGCGCGCGGATCTCATTCGCTTCCTGCTTGTAATCCATTGTTTTATATGGATTTTTCCAATCACCCAAAACACCCAAACGGATAAAATCTTTTTTCTGTTTTTCGATTTGTTCGCTCGCATAAGCACGCGATAATTTTTGCACTTCGACTGCAGGAATATTTTTGCCGTGGGTTTTTTCGATCTGGATTTCGATCGGCATGCCGTGACAATCCCAACCGGGCAAATACACGGCGTCGAATCCGGCAAAATTTTTACTCTTGACGATAATGTCTTTGAGAATTTTATTCAGCGCATGGCCGATATGAATGTCCGCATTCGCAAACGGCGGACCATCATGCAAAATAAATTTCGGGCGGCCTTTCGACACTTCACGGATTTTTTCGTAGAGCTTTTTCTCTTGCCATTCGGCCACCCAGACAGGCTCGCGCTTGGCGAGGTCGCCGCGCATGGGGAAAGGGGTGTCGGGGAGATTGAGGGTTTGTTTGTAATCGGTCATATATATTTCTTTATACTTCAAAAACTTTCACCACAGAGAAACGGAGACACAGAGAAGAACAAAAAAATCTTGTCATTCTGAACGGTAGCGAAGAATCTGCTTTTCGTTCAGCCTGAACCTTCAGTTAAAAACAGATCCTTCACTGCGTGCAGGATGACAGGAACACGCGCGCATTTTGCGCATCAATTTGTATTTGCCGTTTCAATGTTTCCAAGTCAATATATTTTTCTTCATCGCGCAGTTTTTTCAAAAACTCGACGCGCACATGCTGTCCGTATAAATCGCCATTGAAATCGAACACATGCACTTCGAGTTTGGCGGCGTTGGTGTTACTCACCGTCGGGTTTAATCCCAAGCTCGCCACCCCCGGCAACACGCAGGTATCGGCAACGTGCAAGTGTACCGCAAAGATGCCCATTAGCGGCGGGCGGTTGTGGCGCATTTTTACGTTTGCCGTGGGGAAGCCGATTTCGCGCCCCAGTTTATTGCCGTGCATAACGCGGCCGGAAATCGAATAGGCGCGGCCAAGCAATTCCTGCGTGCGCGCTAGATCGCTTCGCGTCAAAGCGTTACGCACAGCGGTGCTGGAAACACGTTCTCCATTGTGCGTAAAACTAGGCATGGCAGCCAATTCAAACCCGGCGCAGGGCGCTGCTTCGGCCAGCTGCGCAAAATCGCCGGCACGCTTGGCACCAAAACGAAAATCATCGCCAACCAATAGCCAACGGGTTTGCAGCCGCTGTGTCAGCAGATCCTCAATAAACTGTTGTGCGCTGAGCGATGAAAATTTTTTATTGAACGGACAGACGTAGGTTTTATCCACGCCAAAATCCGCCAGCAATTCCAGCTTCTCGCGTAAAGTCGTCAAGCGCGTTGGTGCATCATGCGGCGTAAAAAATTCTCGCGGATGCGGCTCAAATGTCATAACGCAAGCGGGCAGGCCTCGTAGTTTGGCCGCCGTGCGCAACTGCGCCAACATAGCCTGATGGCCGAGATGCACGCCGTCGAAATTGCCTATAGTCAAGGCGCTGGGGCCGATGGACAGTGCGGGCACGCCGCGAAAAACTTGCATGGATTCCTGTTCCCGCTAGGGGCGATAATGAATTCTGATAGCACGAATTTTAACTTGCCCAGCTATATCGGTCTAGGAGAGTATATAAGTAAGCGGAACTTGTCCTCAGCCGTTAGCTCAAACAGTGCCCGGCAACGAACAGGATAGATATGCATTTTTTAAGCAAACGAGTGGTAATAGCCTTGTTGGCGGCCAGCCTGCTGTTGGCTGGCGGCTGCAGTATGTTCAAACTCGCCTACAACAACGCCGACTTCGCCATTAACTGGATGCTCGACGGCTATTTTGATTTGCATGGTGAGCAACATGCTTTGCTTAAAGCGCGGCTGGACACATTGCAGACGTGGCATCGCAGTGAAGAATTACCCTTATATGTTGAAGGTTTAAAAGCCGTACAACTTCGCACGCGCCGGGAAATGCAGCGCGAAGATGTGGATTGGATCATGGACGCCGCGAAAAAGCGTTACGAGCGACTGGTGCGCGAAGCCGCGCCGGGCGCAGCAGAATTGCTGGTGACGATTACGCCGGAGCAAATCAAAACCCTGGAAAATAAATACGCCAAGAACAACAAAAAATTCGCCAAAGAACACAAAATAAACGGCATACCGGAAGAGCAGCGCAAGGCGCGCGTAAAAAAAGTCATCGAGAGCGTGGAAGAGTGGGTCGGCAATTTGACCGACGAACAGGAAGCGCAATTGCGCGCGACGATCGAAACCTGGCCGCTGAATTACACCCAAGCGCAAGAAGATCG
>JAYVGF010000095.1:0-9708 GCA_043772415.1 Betaproteobacteria bacterium | reverse complement strand
ATCGGCGTAAATCAAGATCGGTTTACCCTCGCCGCTAATGGCATTTTCATCCATCACGACCTTGGAAACATTTTGCATCGACGGCAATTCATACATGATGTCGAGTAAAGATTGTTCAATGATGGAACGTAATCCGCGGGCGCCGGTTTTGCGCGCCAAGGCTTTTTTCGCAATCGCGGCCAGCGCGTTCTCACGGAATTCCAAATCGACGCCTTCCATGTTGAGCAATTTTTGATATTGCTTGGTCAGGGCGTTTTTCGGTTCGGTGAGGATGCGCACCAAAGCTTTTTCATCCAGTTCATCCAAGGTCGCCACAACCGGTAAGCGGCCAACGAACTCAGGAATCAAACCGTACTTGATCAAATCTTCCGGCTCAACTTCTTTTAACAGCGCGCCGATTTCTTTGCGGTCATCATGACTTTTTACTGTCGCACCAAAACCGATGCCGCCTTTTTCCGAGCGATTGCGCACGACTTTATCCAGACCGCTGAAGGCGCCGCCGCAGATAAACAAAATATTGGTGGTATCGACCTGCACGAATTCCTGGTTCGGATGCTTGCGTCCGCCTTGCGGGGGCACCGATGCCATGGTGCCTTCAATCAGTTTCAGCAAGGCTTGCTGCACGCCCTCACCGCTCACGTCACGCGTGATGGAAGGGTTATCCGATTTGCGCGAAATCTTGTCGATCTCGTCGATATAGACGATGCCGCGCTGGGCTTTTTCCACGTCGTAATCGCATTTCTGCAATAACTTCTGGATGATATTTTCCACGTCTTCGCCGACGTAACCGGCTTCGGTCAAAGTCGTCGCATCGGCAATCACAAACGGTACGTTAAGCAAACGCGCGAGGGTTTGCGCCAACAAAGTTTTACCTGAGCCAGTCGGCCCGATGAGCAGAATATTACTCTTGGCGACTTCGACATCGCCTGCGGCCTTGGCCGGATTTTTCAGACGCTTGTAATGGTTGTACACGGCGACGGAAAGAATTTTCTTCGCCTGGATCTGGTCGATAACGTATTGATCGAGGATGTCGCAGATTTCGTGCGGCACGGGCAAATCGGATTTGGCCGCTTTGGTGACCGGGTCGCCCTGGATTTCTTCGCGGATAATGTCGTTGCACAGCTCGATACATTCGTCGCAAATAAACACCGACGGACCGGCGATGAGTTTTTTTACCTCATGCTGGCTCTTGCCGCAAAACGAGCAATACAACAACTTTTCGCCACCGATTTTATCGACCATGTCGCTACCTTATTCCTCATTAATCTTTGCGTCTGTAAGGCTTTGTAAACTACTAAGCTTCGCGCCTGCTCAACACTTTATCAATAATACCGTATTTCACCGCTTCGTCAGCGCTCATGAAATTATCCCTATCGGTATCTTTTTCAATAATATCAATAGGTTGTCCTGTGTGCTTGGCCATCAGTTCGTTCAACCGGCGGCGTAAGTACAAAATTTCTTTGGCCTGGATTTCAATATCCGACGCTTGTCCGCTAAAACCACCCGACGGCTGATGGATCATGACGCGGGAATTCGGCAGACAGTATCGCTTGCCATTCGCCCCTGCTGCAAGCAAAAACGCTCCCATGCTGGCGGCCAAGCCCATACATGTCGTGCTCACCGGTGATTTGATAAATTGCATGGTGTCGTAAATCGCTAAACCAGCCGAAACCGAGCCACCCGGGGAGTTGATATAAAAATTGATATCTTTATCCGGATTTTCTGATTCCAGGAATAATAATTGCGCAACGATAAGGTTGGCCGTGCTTTCATTCACCGGGCCGACCAAAAACACTACGCGCTCTTTCAGCAAACGCGAATAAATGTCGTAGGCGCGCTCACCACGACCACTCTGCTCGATCACCATCGGTATCATGCCGAGGCCCTGCGGTTCCATGCGGTTGTAGTCGCTCATGCTGCGGTTCCCATTAATTCCTGCATCGTCATCGGTTGATCCTGCACTTTAGCTTGCGACAAAGCCCAGGCCACCACATTGTCTTCCAATACCAGCGCTTCCACCTCCTGCATGCGCTCGGGCTGGGTGTAATACCAGCGCACCATTTGTTCCGGTTGCTCAAAGCTCTGCGCGTGATCTTCCAAAGTCGCGCGTATCTGATCCGGCTTGGCTTGCAGGCTGTGATGCTTCACCACTTCGCCCAAAATCAAACCGAGCTTCACACGACGCTGCGCTTGCTCCTTGAACATATCCGTCGATAAATTCAGCATGTCTTTCGAATTCATGCCGCGTGCTTGTAAATCCTGCATGGTCGATTCGACCAAACGCTGGGTCTCAATTTCCACCAGCGAAGTCGGCACATCCAAGTTAGTCGAATTCAACAATGCTTCCATTACCTGATCTTTTAATTTTTGTTGTTTGCGTTTTTTCACTTCGCGTTCCAGATTGCCTTTGATTTCCGCGCGCATTTTGCTCACATCGCCATCAGTCACGCCAAGACCCACGGCAAAATCAGCATTCACTTCCGGCAGCGTCGGTGCCAGCACATCGTTCACTGTAATCTGGAACATGGCGGTTTTGCCCGCAACATCTTTGCCGTGATAATCCGCGGGGAAAGTCAGCGGGAAAGATTTGTTATCGCCTTTTTTCACGCCGACCAAAGCAGTTTCAAACTCCGGCAACATGCGGCCTTCTCCAACCACGGTTTGCATAGCCTTACCTTGGCCGCCGTCGAATTCCACGCCATCCAGCGTGCCGCGAAAATCGATGTTCACCATGTCGTCTTTCGCAGCTACGCGACCAACTGAATCGTATTTCACGCGCTGTTTACGCAGGATGTCGATGGTGCGGTCCACATCGGCTTCATCCACACCGCTTACAGGTTGTTTAATGACGCTAGCGCTGATGTCGCCGACTTTTATATCGGGATAGACCTCGAATACGGCGGTTAATTCGATATTGTCTTTGCCATCGGCGTCTTTTTTCGATTCAAAACGTGGATAACCGGCCACGCGCAGGTTTTGCTGCTGTACGGCAGCGGTGAAACTTTTTTGCACCGAGTCCGACATTACTTCCTGACGCACCTGGGGGCCGTATTGCTGTGTCACAAATTTGAAAGGCACTTTGCCGGGACGAAAGCCTTGCATTTTTACCGTGCGCGCCAAGCGCTTAAGGCGGGTTTCGATTTCCGCTTCAATTTGCGCGACAGGCAAACTAAGCGACAGTTGTTTCTCGAGCGGATTGGTTACTTGCGTCTGCATGAAAAGATTCCTAAAAAACTCGTTCACATATTGGGTAGTGTGTATCTTGTGGTGCGAAAGGAGGGACTCGAACCCTCACGCCTTACGGCGCTGGAACCTAAATCCAGTGCGTCTACCAATTCCGCCACCCTCGCCCATGACGCTAGTGTATATTATTGGGCATCATATGTCAGCCGATTCCTCTGTAACATTTACGTAATATCCCTAAAAATATCAGGCTTTTCACACACTTGTGAATTCAATCACCTCCCCCGCCAGCGACTCATTTGAGTCCAACCGTTACGAAAATTTCCCTGTTGCCTCAATTTTGATGCCGCGTAAATTACGCCATCCGGTGCAGGTGATTTATGCGTTTGCCCGTAGCGCGGACGATTTTGCGGACGAAGGAAATGCGCCGGATGCGGTCCGACTCGCTAATTTGGAAACTTATCGGCTCGAATTAAAAAAAATCGAAACCGGCGAAGCGACAGCATCAGTATTATTTAAGACCCTGGCGGAAGTCATCCGCCAACACGAATTACCGCTGCAGCCGTTTTACGATTTGCTCGATGCCTTCAGTCAGGACGTGGTGCAAAAACGCTACGCAAATTTTGAAGTATTGATGGATTATTGCCGCCGTTCGGCCAACCCCGTCGGTAATTTGATGCTGCATTTGTATGATCAAGCCACGCCGGAAAATAGTTTGCTTTCGGACGCCATTTGCAGCGCATTGCAGTTAATCAACTTTTGGCAAGACGTGGAAATCGATTACGCCAAACCGCGCATTTATATTCCGCAGGACGATCTGTTGCGTTTCGGCGTGAACGAAAAACACATCGCCGAAAAAAATTATGACCAACACTTCCGCGAACTGATGCTGTTTGAAATTCGCCGCGCGCGTAACTTGTTGCTTTCCGGTGAACCTTTGGGCCGTGTGCTCAAGGGTCGCATCGGCCTGGAAATGCGCATGATTATTCAGGGCGGACTGCGCATCCTTGAATTGCTCGAACAACATCAAGGCGACATGTTTAACCATCGACCGAAATTGCAACGCAAAGATTGGTTAGTAATGGCATGGCGCGCGCTATAATATATAAAAATAAATTGCGCTTATCATGACACCCGACGAATATTGCCAACAAAAAGCCGCTGCCAGCGGTTCCAGTTTTTATTACAGCTTCCTGTTTCTGCCGCCGGAAAAACGCCGCGCTATCACCGCGTTTTATGCCTTCTGCCGTGAAGTCGATGACGTGGTCGATGAAACGCAGGATGTCGGTGTGGCACGCACTAAACTCGCTTGGTGGCGTACTGAAGTGGTCAATATCTATCAAAATAATCCGCAGCATCCGGTCGGCAAAGCTTTGCAATCGGCCGTCTCGCAATTTTCCATTCCGCAGGAAAAACTGCACGAAATTATCGACGGCATGGAAATGGATTTAACCCATCATCGCTACGCTGATTTCAAATCCTTGCAACGTTATTGTTATCTGGTCGCGTCGGTAGTGGGTCAAGTGTCGGCCATGATCTTCGGCTACACCGACAAAAGAACTTTGGACTACGCGCACGATTTGGGCATGGCATTTCAGCTCACCAATATTATCCGCGACGTCGGCGAAGATGCTCGGCGCGATCGGATTTATTTGCCGCAAGACGAATTGGCGCAATTCAATTTGCAAACCAGCGACATACTCAACGCAAAATATTCCGACAATTTCAGCAAGCTGATGCAATTCCAAACCGAGCGCGCGCAGAAATTTTACGGCTCGGCCTTCGCCGCCCTGCCCGCTGCTGATCGTAAAACCCAGCGCGCTGGTTTGATCATGGCGTCGATTTATCGCACGCTGCTGGATGAAATTACGCAAAAACAATTTCAGGTTTTACATCAACGCATTGCACTCACGCCGCTACGCAAATTGTGGCTGGCGTGGAAAACCTGGGTGAAAGGTTAATGCGCGTCGGCATTATCGGGGGCGGCTGGGCTGGTTTGGCAGCCGCTGCAGAACTGGCATCGAAAAATATTCCCGTCACGCTTTATGAAGCGGCGCGCGAACCCGGCGGTCGCGCACGCAACATTCGCTACAACGAGCTTGATCTCGACAACGGCCAGCATATCCTGCTCGGGGCTTACCGCGAGTGTTTGCGCTTGATAAAACTGTGCGGTGCGCCTGATGACGCGTTGTTACGCTTGCCGTTGAAATGGTTTTTTCACCCGAACTTTTTAATTCACAGCGAGGGTATGGCGGCCAAGTTGCCCGCGCCGCTGGATTTGCTCGGCGCGTTTGTCAAAGCGCAAGGCTTAACAGTCGGCCAAAAGTTTTCCGTGTTTCGCTTTATGGCTACGATGCGTCTTCGCCATTTCAAACTGAAGCAAGACACCACGGTGGCAATGTTACTGGATGAATACGGCCAAGACGGCACACTGCGCGATTGCCTGTGGGAACCGCTTTGCGTCTCCGCGTTGAATACGCCGATTGAGATTGCTTCAGCGCAAATATTTCTCAATGTTTTACGTGACGGATTATTCGGCGGCAAAGGCGATAGCGATATGCTGATTCCGCAAAAAAATCTCGGAGACATTTTTCCGCAGCCGGCGCTGGATTATGTTGCGCGACAGGGCGGCGCGGTACGCATGGGCGTGTCCGTATCTGAAATTAAAGTGCTTGAATCGGGCTACGCTGTTGTCACGCGTGATGACGAACAGACTTTTTCGCATATTATTTGTGCCGCAGGACCGCATCAACTTGCGTACTTGATTGAAACGATTCCTGATTTGCAGCCGACGTTACGGCAAATTGAAGCGCTCAAATACGAACCCATCGTCACCGTATATATTCAATATAATCAAATAGTTACAATTAAACATGCGATGACCGGTTTTAATGGCGGCGTAGTGCAATGGATCTTCGACCGCGAAAAATTATCCGGTCATCAAGGATTACTCGCCGCCGTGATCAGCGCCTCCGGCACACATCGTGAATGGAACGGTGATGAACTGGCGCAAAAAGTCATCGCCGAAATCGCGCAAATATACCCGCAACTCGGCGGGCCGTTATGGCATAAAGTGATTACCGAAAAACGCGCGACGTTTTCATGCCGGCCGCATATGGCGCGCCCCAAAAACGCCACGCCGCTGAAAAATTTTTATCTCGCAGGCGATTACACGCAGAGCGATTATCCCGGCACACTCGAAGGCGCCGTGCGCAGCGGCGTAGATTGCGCACAACTTATTCTTGATACGGTGAGACTATGAATATTAACCACTACCAGGCAGCGTCAGATTTACTCAAAGACCATGTCATTATCGTCTCCGGCGCAGGCCAGGGCTTAGGCCGGATGGCCGCATTGCAATACGCCGCCCACGGCGCGACGGTCATCTTGATCGGACGCAAAGTCAGCAAACTCGAAGCGGTGTACGACGACATCGTTGCGGCAAAATATCCGCAACCGGCGATTTTTCCGCTGGATCTGGAAAAAGCCACCGACGCGGAATTTGAATCTATGGCTTTGGGTATCAAAAAACAATACGCCAGACTCGACGGTATTTTGCATAGCGCGTCCACCGTACCCGTTCTCACGCCCTTAGCAAATCAGAAGCTGGATCAGTGGATGACGGCGTTGCGCGTCAATCTTATCGCACCGTTTGCGCTGACTAAGGCCTGTTTGCCTTTACTCAAACATGCGGCCGATGCGTCGGTGATTTTCACTTCGGAAACCCACGGCCACACACCCGCCGCGTATTGGGGCGGCTTCGCCGTGGCGAAAGCGGGATTGGAAACGCTGACAAAAATCTGGACGGAAGAATGCGAAGTGTTACCGAACCTACGCATGAATACTTTTATACCCGGCCCGGTCGCCTCGCCTCAACGCTCGGCTACGCATCCGGGCGAAGTAAAGTCTTCCATGCGAACAGCGGTATCATTGGCGCCGTATTATTTATATCTCATGGGCCGTGATGGCCGCGACGTAAAAGGCCAGACGATTTGCGTGGAATGAAAAACTAGATACCCGGACCGAACAGCAATAAGGGCAAGCGCTGCGATAATGCCGGAATAAACGCTACCAGCACCAGCACGAGCAGCATCAACAACAATGCGTGATTACGCTTAAAGCTGGGGTAGTAGATTTGCGCACCGGTTCGATTGGTCTGCAAAACTTTTACCAGAGCGAGACTAATCAATAAAATCACGCCTAACTGAATAGGCTGCAAGCCGATAGTGCCTGACAATGGCAACAGTAAGGCCGCTGCAAGCAGGATCGCCGCAATGGGGCCGATCAAATAACAGGCGACGCAAACCGGCACACTCAAACACAGCAACAATACACCGGGCATCATCATTATCCCGCTCATGCCCGCAAGCCATGCGCCAGGGATGAACGAATCCTCTCCCAGCAGCCGTACCCATAACATCGTCGCTGCACCGGTAAATAACCAACCGGCACTTTGCACCGCGCTGTAAGTGACTAGTTGCGCCAACTCATTTTTCCCGGTTTGCCGAAATAGCCAGACGCTGGTCGCCCCCACCATCAATGCAGCGAGTGCAGCGCCTTCAGTGAAACTGACAAACGCCTGGATGAAAGTGCCGATAAACAGCACGCCTACCAAGCCATACATCATCAATCGTTCCATCGGCTTATGTTCGGCGAAGATGATATTTTTTGCGCCCGCTAGCGACAGCGCAAGGAATATCATGGCACCCGGTATCACTAAAGCAAAAATAAATTTACCCGGCGCTATGCCGGCAAATGCGGCATACCAAAGCGCCAGTGACGCAAACGGAATCAGATTGCCGCTGCGCCTTTGCGGATTCAGCACGACACCCGCCAGCACTAAAAACGGAATCGCCATCAGGGTAAATTGATCCAGACTGTCAAAAAAATATTGCGCCATTAGCGGGTAATTTATTCCATGTTTGAGTGCCGCAAAAGCAAACGCCGTCGCGCCCAGTAACAACCCCATCTTGATACCGCCATCGGCCATGTTGACCGGAAAATAAAAGCCTGCTGATGTCGCGGCCGCGCGTGTCCAACGCAAAAAAACCGTCACCATCAATAATGAAACGAAGGGCACCAAATAAAACACCGCCCTGATGTTTCCTGCATGAGCGATAGCTGCATAGACCTGCCCTACACTCGCCGCCAATAAGAGCAGAGAAAATACCACACCAAAAATTACGCAATAACGCGGCATCGGTGCACGTGTAGCAGTCACAGCGCCAAACAAAGTCATGGCTATCAACAAATCAGTGGCGAACTGGTGCAGCAAGCCAATATTGACGCTGCGCACAGCATGCGGCAACCATGGCAAAGCTTCGGCGTAGCGCAATAGCGGTGAGGCGCACAGCACCACGAGTGCAGCGGTCAGCAGCCCGCCGGGCAAGGCGGATAATACGCATGACAGTTTTTTCATTTGGTCATTAGAATAGCTTGCGTAGCGAAGGATAACTTTCCCGGCAGTTTACACGGCGCTGAAGGATGGCTGCACTGACGACAGATGAACGAATTAAACGAACCAAAGTGACTTCCAAAAAAATCAATTAAATCAGATAGTTAAATAAATAATGCCGACATGAACGTCGGCATTATTGCAGTGATCGCCCTACCATAACGGCATGCGTAGATCATTAACTGCGACGGTCTTAGTCTTCCTCCTTGAACGCTTCCTCGCGCGCTTTGCGTAAAGCCGGCGACAACACCACGAACAATGCGGCAGCGGCGAGCAGCAACATGGTGGCGCTAATCGGGCGTGTCAGCAAAACAGTCGCATCGCCTTTTGAAATCAATAAAGTGCGGCGTAAATATTCTTCCATCATCGGGCCGAGAATAAAGCCGAGCAACATCGGCGCGGGCTCGCAACCGAGCTTGTGGAATATGTAGCCGAGAAAGCCGAACAGCGCCATCAGATACACGTCGAAGGTGCTGTTGCTCAAACTGAACGTACCGATGGCGCAGAACACCAGTATCGCCGGATACAAAAAGTGATACGGCACGGAAATCATTTTGACCCACAAGCCGATCAGGGGCAGATTCAAAATCAGCAACATCACATTGCCTACCCACATCGACGCAATCAAACCCCAGAACAAAGTCGGCTGCTCCGTCATTACCGACGGGCCAGGTTGGATGCCTTGCAAAATCATCGCGCCTATCATCAACGCCATCACCGGATTCGACGGAATGCCCAGCGTCAACATGGGAATAAATGAAGTCTGCGCACCGGCGTTATTCGCCGCTTCCGGCGCAGCCACACCTTCAATCGCGCCTTTGCCGAACATGGCGGAATTTTTGGAGATTTTCTTTTCCAGCGAATACGCCGCGAAAGACGACAACATGGCGCCGCCGCCGGGCAAAATGCCGAGCACGGCGCCCAGCGCCGTGCCGCGCAACACTGGCGCGACGATACGTTTCAAATCTTCTTTAGTCGGCATGAGGCCGGTCACTTTGCTCATCACGGTGGAGCGCGTGGCTTCGTGTTGCAAGTTGCTGATAATTTCGCCCAGACCAAATACGCCCATC
>JAYVGF010000094.1:0-34090 GCA_043772415.1 Betaproteobacteria bacterium | reverse complement strand
CGGTAGAGCTTGGCCTTCTTCGGGCCCATCTTCTTCACGGCGGCCTCCGCCTTTTCCGCGAAGCCCTTTTCCTTGCCGAAGAGGTGGTTGAAGCGCCGCGCCAATTCGCGCGTGAGCTCGATGTGCGCCACCTGGTCGTCGCCCACGGGCACCTTGGTGGCGCGGTAGATGAGGATGTCCGCGGCCTGCATCAGCGGGTAGCCGAGGAAGCCGTAGGTCGTGAGGTCCATGCCGCGCTCGCCGAGCTTCTCGACCTGGTCCTTGTAGGTGGGCACGCGCTCCAGCCACGCGAGCGGCGTGAAGAACGACAGCAGCAGCGTGAGCTCCGCGTGCTGGGGGACCTTCGACTGCGCGAAGAGCGTCGCCTTGGACGGGTCCACCCCGCACGCAAGCCAGTCGACGAACATGTCCCACACCGTCTGCTCGATGATGGCGGGGTCTTCGTAATGCGTGGTGAGCGCGTGCCAGTCGGCGACGAAGAATAAACATTCGTATTCATGCTGCAGCTTGACCCAATTTTTCAAAGCGCCGTGATAATTACCGAGATGGAGTGCGCCGCTGGGGCGCATGCCGGACAAGACGCGGTCGGGATACATATTGTTTTTTTCCTGTAGGGGTAAATTAAATGCCGAATAATTTTGACGTGAGGTTCAAGACGAATTCCATCAGCGGTCCCATGATTTTGCTTAACACACCTGTCGCAAGCAAACCAATGACGATGAACATGCCGTATTGCTCCAATTGCGAATAAGGTCGCGCGAGGCTCATCGGCAACAAGCTAGCGGTGATACGGCCGCCATCAAGCGGCAGGATGGGCAACAAGTTCAGCACCATCAGCGAAGCATTGATAATGATGCCCGCCTTGGCGATGAGCACCAAAGGTTCGCTAAACCCACCTAGCGCATTGCCGATCCCGAGCTTGAATAGCAGTGCCCAAATAAGCAGCATGACTAGATTCGCCCCCGGCCCTGCGGCGGCCACCCACAACATATGTTGTTTAGGTTTGCGTAACTGACCGAAATTAACCGGTACGGGTTTGGCGTAACCAAACAGCAAGCCGCCTGAACTCACCAATAAAAGAAACAGGGGCAAGGCAATGGTTCCGATAGGGTCGATGTGCTTGACCGGATTGAGTGTCACGCGTCCGAGCATATAGGCAGTCGGATCGCCGAAAAACTTCGCTACGTATCCGTGCGCGGCCTCATGCACGGTCACGGCGAAAATCACGGGGATGGCGTAAATGGCGATATTTTTTATGATTTCTTCCAAAATGTTTATCCTAAAATATTTAATATAATCATATACTTACAATATCATTCAAAACTGAACGAAGTAATGTCGCCCTTACCTTGACGAATAAGCACGGGCAGCGTGTGGCTTAAATCTATCACGGTGGTCATATCGGTGCCGCATGACCCGCTATCCAGGATTAAATCGACATCGTGCTCTAGTCTTTCGCGCATTTCGTGCGCGTCGTTCAACGGCTCATCATCGCCGGGCATAATCAAGGTTGAACTCAATAGCGGCTCGTTCAATTCCGCCAGCAGCGCATGCGCTACCGGATGCGATGGCACGCGTACGCCTATAGTGCTGCGCTTGGGATTGAGCAAACGCTTCGGCACATCGCCGGTGGCCTGCAATATAAACGTGTAGCTTCCCGGCGTGTGTTGTTTGATCAGGCGATATTGCAGATTATCCACGCGGGCGAATTTGCCGACTTCGGATAAATCGCGACACACCAAAGTGAAGTGATGATGTTCGTCCACATCACGAATACGACGGATGCGTTCCATCGCGGCTTTGTCGCCGATGTGACAGCCGAGGGCGTAACAGGAATCGGTCGGATAGACGATGACGCCGCCTTTGCGGATGATATCGACCGCGCTGCGTATCAGGCGTTGCTGCGGATTGTCTGGATGAATTTCAAAATACTGTGACATGGATTTTTTTTATTTGAAATGGATAATCGGATGGGCGTCCCATACTGCTGTTAAATCCGTCGGCAAATTGGGCAAACGCCCCGGCTCGGTGTAACTTTCGCCCGGACCGTGATAATCGGAGCCGCGCGAGGCGGCCAGCTCAAATTCTTTGGCCAACGCGCCGTATTGTCCTGCCTGGTCTTTGGTGTGGTTGCTAGTGACCACTTCTATCGCGCGACCACCGAGCGATTTGAATTCGGTGAGCAAACGCCGCATGGCCGCGCCGGAAATATCGTAACGGCCGGGATGCGCGACGACGGCAATACCACCCGCGCCGACGATCCAATTTACCGTATCGGACAACGTCGCCCATTGATGCGGCACGAAGCCCGGTTTGCCTTTGACTAAATATTTTTTGAACGCGGATTTAGTATCGGTGACTAAACCTTGTTCCGCCATGTAACGCGCGAAGTGCGCGCGGCCTATCATGTCGCGATTGTTGGCATAGGTGTAAGCGCCTTCGAGGATATCGGGCAAGCCGACGCGCATCAAATCTGCTGCCATCAATTTCGCGCGCGCATGACGGCCGGAGCGGATGCTGTGCAAGCCTGCGGTCAACTCGGTGTTGTAAGGATCGATGCCGAGGCCGACGATATGTAACGTGGTTTTTTCCCAAGACACAGACACTTCCACGCCGTTGACAAACAACACGCCGAGTTTTTGCGCTTCCGCGCGCGCTTCATCCAAACCGCCGATATTGTCGTGGTCGGTCAGCGCCAATACCTCGACGCCACTGCTCGCGGCACGTCGCACTAACTCGGCCGGCGGCAACGTGCCGTCGGAAATGTTGGAGTGACTGTGAAGATCAATATTGAGCAAGAGGATGCCGTCTGCGAATAAAGTTGTGATGCAAGGGCAAATCATAGCAAAATACGGGGTTTCCTGCGCGTTCGTCGCGCATCATTCGAATTCAGGCAAATGAAATAAATGATTGAAATCAAACCGATAGACCTTAGTAACCTGCAAAACGACATGCGCACCGAAGCGTCGCGCGACATCCGCAACAGCTTTGATACGCTGGTCGGCCCCGTGCGCGAGGCGTATGCGAAAAAAATGCATGGCGATGCGGCGGAGCATGCGCCACCGCAATTGATCAACACGATTTACGAAATTTTCGCGCTGTTTGAAAAACTCGACAAAGAATATGGCGCGGAAGGCGCGTTGCCAATTGAAGACGCGGAGGAATTATCCGACCACGCGATTCGCTATTTAGCCGAACTCGGCAACTGGTTACCGCGTTTGGAGCTCGGTCGTTTGCAAACTGCGTTGCACGACACCATCGTCGGCGTGGCGTTGTGGGCGGTACGGCATGAATGCGATATTGGCGTTGCCGAGCCGGTAGTCAACGCCCTCGCCTTGCGCGCCAACGAAGCGGGCAGCAAGGAAGCGCTGGCGGCGATTTACGGCATCCAACAAGGCGTGATCAAACATCTCGCGCCGCGCTATCAACACGATCTGGAAAAATCCGATCCGCAACGTCCGTGGCGCATTTTGAATTTGAATTTCGCCATTGTCGCCATCCGCTCGCAAGATATGCGCATGATGTCGTTCGCCTTCAAAGCGCTCGGCGATCATTTGCCGGAAGAATGCGCAGGCTTTTTTGAAGAAGCGATACGATTAGCGCAACATCCCGCGTTTTCCGATGAAGTGAAAGACGTATTACACGGCGAGCACGCTCGCTGGGCTGCACGACACTAATATAATCTATTGAAATATATGAAAAAATTTCTATTCGATTTATTTCCCTTGGTGCTGTTTTTTGCCGCATTCAAAACCTTTGATATTTATATCGCGACCAGCGTCGCGATCGCCGCATCGTTCGCGCAAATCGGCTGGTTATATTTTCGCCAGAAAAAAATTGATCCGATGTTGTGGGTGACCTTGGTCATCGTGACCGTATTCGGCGGCGCGACGATTTATTTTCATAACGAAAATTTTATTAAATGGAAACCGACCGTGTTGTATTGGTTGTTCGCCAGCGGCTTGTTGGTTGCGCAATTCGGCTTCAATACTAATTTGATGCGTAAACTGATGGGCAAAGAACTAACGCTACCCGACGCGGTGTGGAGCAAAGTGAATATTAGCTGGGCATTATTTTTTGCCTGTTTCGGCGTACTGAATTTATATGTCGCATTCAACTTCTCCACCGAAACCTGGGTCAGCTTCAAACTATTCGGCTGGATTGTCCTGATGATCATTTTCGTCATCGGGCAAGGCATCTGGCTGCACAAATATATTCCTAACGACGAGTCCTAATAAAATGCTGTATGCCATCATTGCTGAAGACGTTGTAAACTCTCTCGACAAACGCAAAAGCGTCGTCGATGCGCATCGTGCGCGCCTCGCCGCGCTGCAAAGCGAAGGCCGTATGATAATCGCCGGCCCCCATCCGGCTATCGATAGCGCAGACCCCGGCCCGAATGGTTTCAGCGGGTCGCTAATTGTCGCTGAATTCACCTCGCTCGAAGCGGCGCAAGCTTGGGCCGCTGCCGATCCTTATGTTGCAGCCGGCGTGTATGCCAAAGTGACGGTCAAGCCGTTCAAGCGAGTGTTCCCGGCGTGAGCAATACTGTCGCCAAAATAAAGGAAAAGCTTGCCGCTTTATCTCCAACCGAATTGAAAATTACCGATGATAGCGCCTCGCACGCAGGGCACGCCGGGGCGAAATCCGGCGGAGGGCACTTTTTCCTGACTATCGTGTCAGATAGTTTTGCCGGCAAACCGACGCTGGCAAGGCATCGTATGGTGTACGACGCGTTGGGGGAATTGATGCAGAAGGATATACACGCATTAAGCATAACGGCGTACACTGCTGCCGAATTATAAATTCTATTTTTTTGTTTTCACTTTACTAAGGAACCGAGATGTCTTATCAAAAAT
This sequence comes from Betaproteobacteria bacterium, assembly GCA_043772415.1. Classification (GTDB taxonomy): domain Bacteria; phylum Pseudomonadota; class Gammaproteobacteria; order Burkholderiales; family JBEEJL01; genus JBEEJL01. Next base: position 29,231 of record JAYVGF010000094.1, on the reverse strand, counting down.
CTTTGCTGGCCCTGGCTGTTGCTACCCTTTTCACTACCTTCGCTTATGCCGAAGGACCTGATGCTGCCGCCAAGCCTGCGGAAAAAACCGCCGTCGCAAAAGTGCCGGCCAAATCAGTCAGCGTCAACGGCGTATTGATTCCCGCCGCGCGTTTTGAATTCATGGCCAACATGGCCAAACAGCAAGGCCAGCCCGACTCCGCCGAACTGCACAACATGGTGAAAGAAAATCTGGTCAACCAGGAAATCCTCGTGCAAGAAGCGACGAAAAAAGGCCTGGATAAAAATCCTGAAACCGCGATGCAATTGGAAATGATGCGTCAACAAATTTTGGGCCGCGCTGCGATAGGCGAATACGTCAAAGCCAACCCGGTCAAAGACGAATTGCTCAAAGCCGAATACGAAAAAATGACCGCGCTGATGGGCGACAAGGAATATCACGCCAAACATATACTCGTAGAGAAAGAAGATGAAGCCAAAGCCATCATCGCCGAGCTGAACAAAAAAGGCGACTTCGCCAAAATTGCCACGGCCAAATCAAAAGACGCAGGCTCGGCAAAAAATGGCGGCGACCTCGAATGGCAAGCGCCGAACCGTTTCGTTAAACCGTTCTCCGACGCGATGGTCGCTCTGAAAAAAGGCGCCTTCAGCCAAACACCAGTGAAGAGTGACTTCGGTTATCACATCATCAAACTGGAGGATTCACGCGACGCGAAAAAGCCTGAGTTCAATCAAGTGAAAGAACAACTCAAGCCGCGCCTGCAACAACAGCAAATCGAAACCATGATCGCCGAGATGCGCGCCAAGGCAAAAATTGAAGAGAAATAATTCAATATAATCAAATAGTTATATTGATTCAAAATAAAACGGGCCATCGCATGATGGCCCGTTTTTTAATTCCTCATCTTAGCTTCACAACATCACGTCGCTTGTTTTCGCGCAATATATTCATCCACCAATTGTTCCAACAAAGTCAGCGGCAGGCTGCCATTGGTCAACACAACATTATGAAAATCCTTGAGCACAAATTTCGCGCCTAATGCACAGCCTGCGCTACCAGACGCACGCCAAGCGCTGTGCATACACGACTAACGGTGTCAAAACGTGGGGCACTACCAGGGCGCAACGCTTTGTAGAGGGCCTCGCGGGTGATGCCGGCCGCTTTGGCTATCTCCGCCATGCCATGTGCGCGGGCAATATCGCCCAGCGCCGCCGCCAGTAAAGCGGCATCGTTTGCTTCTAAAATATCGGTCAAGTAAGCGGCGATGGACGCCTCACTGTCAAGGTAAGGCGTGGCGTCGAACTCGGGCAAATCAGCCACTTTAATGCGTTTAGTCATGTCTATTTCCTCCAGTCAATCCAACAAAGCCGCTAGCGTCTTGGCACGCTTAATATCGGCCTTCTGCGAACGCTTAGAACCGCCTGCCAACAACACTATTATTTGCGCACCGCGTTGTGTGAAGTACACGCGCCAGCCAGCCCCAATATGTATGCGCAACTCCAACACGCCTTCGCCAATCGGCTCGACGTCACCCATCAGTCCCCGCTCCAATCGCTTGATTCTGGCCACCACCACACCGCGCACCGTTGCGTCGGCAAGGTCATCAAGCCAACTGGTGAATTCGGGAAGCGGCCTGATCGAGAACATAAAATGATTGTAATCGAACGATTACATAGTGTCAAGCTATTTTCTGATGGTAAGCGACGACCAGCAGCAATCTTTATGACGCCAACGGCAACCTGCACCGCCAGCGTGCGCTACAAAACAAACGGGCCATCACACATGATGGCCCGTTGTTCATTACGCCGTTGCTCTAACTCACGTCGTTTGTTTGCGCGCAATATATTCATCCACCAATTGTTCCAACAAAGTCAGCGGCAAGCTGCCATTGGTCAACACAACATTGTGAAAATCCTTGAGTGCAAATTTTGCGCCTAATGCTTTGCGCGCTTTGTCGCGCAGTTGCAGGATTTTCAGTTGGCCGATTTTGTAACCCAGCGCCTGCCCTGGCCAGACGAAATAGCGCTCGACTTCGATCACGTTGTCGAGGCTCGGCGGGCTGATACCACCGCTCATAAAATCGATGGCTTGTTCGCGCGTCCATTTTTTATGATGGATGCCGGTATCCACAACCAAACGCCTCGCGCGCCACAATTCATTGGCCAGTCGGCCTAAATCTCCGCGTGGATCTTTTTGATACGCGCCCATTTCCCAAGCGAGTCGTTCGGCGTAGAGTGCCCAGCCTTCGCCATAGGCGTTGTAGCCGGAATATTTGCGAAACATCGGCAGGCTCAGCTCTTGCGCCAAGGCATATTGAAAATGATGTCCCGGTACGGCTTCATGATAGGCCAGGGTTTTCATTTCATATTTTTTAACGTCATCAATACTGTACAAATTACGGTAGAAAGCACCCGGACGCGAGCCGTCGCTGGCGGGCAATTCGTAATACGCAGCGGGCGAAGTCGCTTCGAGATAATCGGGCACGGCGCGCACTTCGAGTTTTGCCATGGGCAGGATATCGAACGAACCGGCGATACGCACATTGATATCATCGACAATTTTTTGATAATCGACAAGGATTTGTTTTTTAGTCGCCTCGGAAGCATCTTGATATTTGGACAGTGGATCCGCATCCAATTTTTTCATATCCGCCGCCACGCTACCGCCGCGATAACCCAAACTGTCCAATATGGCGCGCATCTCCGTTTCGATGCGCTTCACTTCAGCTAAACCCAACTGATGGATTTCTTCCGGCTTCATATCAGTGCTGGTGTTTTCGCGCACTTGATAAGCGTAATAAGCCTCGCCATCCGGCAAGGCCCAAGCGCCGTGATTATTTTTCACTCGCGGTAACCAAGCTTCGAGATGGGCCGCCAATTGTTGATAAGCCGGATACACCGACGCGCTCATGGCTTTTTCAGCATCGGCTAGCACACGTTTTTTAGCGGCCGCATCCACATCATTCAATGCATCGATTTTCTTTTGCAGATTGGTGAACAACACATGTTGCGCTTGTGCAGGCTCAATAAACTTTTTGATATTGGCCAAAGCTTTTTCCAGCGCGAAACGCGGCGGCGCAATGCCGCGTTGCTGGCGTTGTTTTAAGCCATCGATGGTTTGCGTAAAAGCAGCTTTGAACTGGCCGAGACGCATCACATAATTTTCCGCGTCGCGCAGAGATTTGATTTGATGTACGTTAAGCATTAACGATGGCAACTCGGTATGCACGCCGTCCATTTGATTCAAACCATAGCCGTGATAAAAAAATCGTTCGTCGGCTTCAAGGTTATGTAGATTGTGCAGCAATACATCGTAAGACAATTTATCCGATGGAGATAAGGCTGTCCGGTCAAAGCGCTTTAATGAGGCTCTTGCAGCTTTTTCTTCCTGCAGCCTTTGCAGCCCAAAAGCATCGCTACGATCAGTCAAATTTGCATCGGCTGATTCGGCATCATATTTTTTTTGCAGCGTGAGGTAGCTTATCCGCTCAGGATTTTTGAGGACACTATTGCGAAAATAATCTTCAAAAAAATTGTTTATATTCAAATAGTTAATATTATTCGTTGCCGGCGTGATGCAGGCAGGCAGAAGTAAAATGTGCGTCAAAAATATTACTAAAAAAAACTTTTTGATCTGCATAAATTCCTCTCCTGAAAAATTTCAGCCCAAATATTTTCTTGCGTTACGGAACATGCGCATCCACGGGCCGTCTTCCTGCCAATCATCGGGATGCCACGAGTTGGTGACGCTGCGGAACACGCGTTCGGGATGCGGCATGAGGATGGTGAAGCGGCCGTCGCGGTTGGTGATGCAGGACAAACCTTGCGGCGAGCCGTTGGGGTTAAGCGGATATTGCTCGGTGACTTTGCCGTGGTTGTCGATGTAACGCCACGCCACATAGGGCTGCGCCGTGTCGGATTGTTCGCGCGAGCCGAATTCTGCCAGGCCTTCGCCGTGCGCGGTGACCACCGGCATGCGGCTGCCTGCCATGCCGTCGAAAAACAGCGACGGGGTTTTTTGCACTTCAACCATCACCACGCGCGCTTCGAATTGTTCCGATTGGTTGCGGGCGAAGTGCGGCCAGAATTCTGCGTCGGGAATAATATTTTTCAGATTGCTCATCATTTGGCAACCGTTACACACGCCGAGCGCGAAGGTATCTTTACGTTTGAAGAAGGCTTCGAAGTCGTCGCGCGCGCGCGAGTTGAACAAGATGGATTTGGCCCAGCCTTCACCTGCGCCGAGCACGTCGCCATAGGAAAATCCGCCGCAAGCGGCAAAGGCCTGGAAATCTTTGAGTGACACACGACCGGCAATGATGTCGCTCATGTGCACGTCAAACGCGGCGAAACCGGCGCGGTCGAATGCGGCCGCCATTTCCAATTGGCCGTTGACGCCCTGCTCGCGCAGGATGGCGATGCGCGGTCTTATGCCGCTGGCGATATATGGCGCGGCGATGTTGTCGTTTTGATCGAACGTGAGCCTGCTGAATAAACCGGTGTCGCGCACATCGAGGATGCGGTCGTATTCCTGCTGCGCGCATTGCGGGTTGTCGCGCATTTTTTGCAGGTGATATGTGGTCTCGCTCCAGACGCGATGTAAATCAACGCGCTTTTCCGTGAGCAAAGATTTGGTGCTGCGTATCAATTTTAATTCGTCGTTGCTGTTGAGCGTGCCGATGATGCTGGCTTCGGCGGACAAACCCATTTCACGCAACGCCGCCATCACGCGAGTACGATCAGCGCGCTTGATTTGTATGACTGCACCTAATTCTTCGTTGAACAGTGCGCAGAATATTCTGTCGTTGAAACGACCTTTAATGAGATCAGGCTGGATTTCATTTTCATCCACGTCGGCCAACATGCCGTCGTAACATAGTGCGTCGAGGTTCAACGTAACGCCTACGTGGGCAGCAAACATCATTTCGCACACGGTCGCAAACAAGCCGCCATCGGAACGATCGTGATACGCGAGCAACAAACCATCGCGATTCAGTTGTTGTATAGCGCCGAAAAAGCTTTTCAGCTTTTGCGCATCATCGACATCGGGCGCGACATTGCCGGTCTGGCTATACACCTGCGCCAAAGCGGAGCCGCCGAGACGATTTTTGCCTTTGCCTAAATCAATCAAGATTAAATCGCTATCGCCTTTATCGCTGCGCAATTGCGGTGTCAGCGTTTTGCGCGCATCTTGCACCGGCGCGAAAGCGGAAATAATCAGCGACAGCGGCGCGGTGACGGATTTATTCTGCGTACCGTCTTGCCACACGGTTTTCATCGACAGCGAGTCTTTGCCGACCGGGATGCTGATGCCCAGCGCCGGGCACAATTCCATGCCGATGGCTTTGACCGTATCGAACAATACCGCGTCTTCACCGGCTACACCTGCTGCCGCCATCCAGTTGGCGGACAATTTTATGTCGCCGATTTTTGCTATGTCTGCGGCAGCGATATTGGTGATTGCTTCGCCTACTGCCATGCGCCCTGACGCGGGACCGTTGATGACGGCGATTGGTGTGCGCTCGCCCATCGCCATCGCTTCGCCTTTATACGTGTCGTAGGCAATTGTCGTCACGGCGACATCGGCCACCGGCACTTGCCACGGCCCGACCATTTGGTCGCGCGCGGTCATGCCGCCGACGCTGCGATCGCCGATGCTGATCAAAAATGTTTTGTCGGCAACGCTAGGCAAACGTAACACGCGATAAGCCGCGTCTTTCAAATCGAGTTCATGCACATCGAACGCGGGCAAAGTTTTTTGCACATGCTGCACGTCGCGCAACATTTTCGGCGGCTTGCCGAGCAACACATCGAGTGGCATATCGACCGGCGCGTTGTTGAAATGTTTGTCTTCGAGTTTGAGTTGATGTTCTTTTGTGGCTACGCCGACGACCGCAAACGGACAACGCTCTCTATAGCATAACTCTTTGAATTTATTCAGATTTTTATTATCTATGGCGAGAACATAACGCTCTTGCGATTCGTTGCTCCAGATTTGCATCGGGCTCATGCCGCGTTCTTCGATGTGTATCGCGCGCAAATCGAAGGTCGCGCCGACACCGCCGCCATGTGCGAGTTCGGGGAACGCATTCGACAGGCCGCCTGCACCGACATCGTGTACCGATAAAATCGGATTGTCGTCGCCCATGCGCCAACACACGTCGATGACTTCCTGGCAGCGACGTTCCATCTCCGCATTTGCGCGTTGTACCGAAGCGAAGTCGAGATTCTCGGTGTTGCTGCCGCTCGCCATGCTCGACGCCGCGCCGCCGCCGAGGCCGATCAACATGCCGGGGCCGCCGAGCTGAATGAACAACACGCCGGGTGACAACATTTTTTTATGCGAGTGCTTGGCGGAAATATTGCCGAGACCGCCGGCGATCATGATCGGCTTGTGATAGCCGCGCATCTCGCCTGCGGATTTTTCTTGATAGGTGCGGAAGTAGCCGCACAAATTCGGCCGGCCGAATTCGTTGTTAAACGCCGCGCCGCCTATCGGGCCGTCGATCATGATCTGCAACGCCGAGGCGATGCGCTCGGGTTTGCCGTAACTATTTTTTTCCCACGGTTGGGTGAAATCGGGAATAGCTAAATTGGAAACGGAAAATCCGGCCAATCCGGCTTTGGGTTTCGCGCCGGTGCCGGTGGCGCCTTCGTCGCGGATTTCGCCACCGCTGCCGGTGCCCGCGCCCGGATGCGGCGCGATGGCGGTCGGGTGATTGTGCGTTTCCACTTTCATCAAAATATGCGTGAGGTCGGTAACGCGACCGTATTCACCTTTTGTATTCGGATAAAAACGTTCGACTTCTGCGCCTTCGATCACGGAAGAATTATCCGAATAAGCGACGACGGTGCCTTGCGGATGGAGTTTATGCGTGTTGCGGATCATGCCGAACAGGGAAAACTCCTGCGCCTTGCCGTCTATCACCCAATCGGCGTTAAAAATTTTGTGCCGGCAATGTTCCGAGTTGGCTTGCGCGAACATCATCAACTCGACGTCGGTCGGGTTGCGCTTGAGTATATTGAAATTATCGAATAAGTAATCGATTTCGTCCGGCGACAGCGCCAGGCCGAGATTTTTATTGGCTGCTTCGAGCGCAGCTTTACCGCCTTTGATGATGTCCACGCTCTGCAGCGGCGCAGGCTCTACATGATGGAATAATTTATTCGCTTCGGCGAAATCGCTGACTACCACTTCGATCATGCGATCGTGTATCAACGGCAGCAATGATTTTTTTTCTTCTGCTGTAAGCGGCTTGCCATCACGCTTGCTCACATAATAAGCCACGCCGCGCTCAAGCCGGTTGATGACTTCCAGCCCGCAATGCTTGGCGATGTCGCTGGCTTTGCTCGACCAGGGCGAAATGGTACCGAAGCGCGGTAATACGATAAAGACTTCGCCTTCGCCTTTATCGGCCGGATGGCCGTAGGTGAGAATTTTATCCAGACTATTTTTTTCACTCGGCGTCGGCTCACGCAACATCTCGGCGAAATGCCAGTACGTCGCTGAAACAGATTGCAGCGAGGGCATAACGGAGCTGAGAGATTGCTGAAGTTTGGCGACGCGAAAGGGAGAAAGAGCGGAAGGGCCGGGCAAGTGCGAGACTAAAGGCATGATGGCGAGTAGGTTTTCGTGAAGCCGAATTATACCCCGCTCCATCAACTATAACCACGCAGCCGTTTACGACCAAAACGAAATAGCCCACTGATAGACCGCAGCAGTGGTAAAAAATTCCCTGTGGTTTTTTTGCAAATCAATCGTAAATATTCATGTATTTCAAGCATTAAGGCTGACTTTTAGCGCTTTGCTGTCTTAGACTGCACTCGCGTCACTTGCTGGCCACTCTATATACGGTCAGCAGATATCGTGTTCAGCACTATTAACCAGTACGAAAGGAATAATTATGAAACGTTCGATGATCGCAATTGCAGCTCTGACCGCCCTGACCGCCACCGGCGCGATGGCCGGCCCCACACCTACCGACGGCCTCTGGCGCGGTAACCTGGGTGGCTCGCTGTCTCTCACTTCGGGCAATTCCAAGTCCACCAATTTGGCTATTGGCACGGACGCAGTATCCGCCGATGCGATGGGCAAGACCACGCTTTACCTGAATGCATTACGCGCCAGCGCAGACATTAAAGGCGTCAGCGAAACCACAGCCAACGTATTGCGTGGCGGCGGTCGTTACGAATACAACCTGTCACCGCAAACTTACGGATTCGGTTCTTTAGATTTGGAACGCGATCCGATTCAAGCACTCAAGCTGCGCAGCGTACTCGGCGCAGGTCTTGGCTACCATGTGCTGAATACGGCCGATACCTTGTTTGATGTATTCGGCGGCGTAGCTTACAACATGGAACGCTTCGATGCCGGCAACCGCAATTCTACCGAGCTGATTTTGGGCGAAGAATCTAACCACAAGTTGTCGGATACCAGCAGCTTCAAGCAACGCCTGGCGCTTTACCCGAACCTGAAAGACTCGGGCGAATACCGTGGCGTGTTTGATGCAGGATTCACCACCGCCATCGCTGGCGGCTGGAACCTCAATGTCGGTTTGAGCGACCGTTACAACTCAGTCGTGCAGCCGGGCGCGAAGAAAAACGACCTGTTGTTCACCACAGGCGTCAGCACCAAGTTTGGCGCACCGGTAAAATAATAAGATTCATGTAGTAATAAAAACGCCCGCTGTGCGAACAGCGGGCGTTTTGTTTTGAAATCCTTCAAGGGCTTTTCCAGCGCAGATGTGTGCGTAACTCACGGAAGGTTTCCACGTCGAGCATATCGGGCACAATGAGAACATAGCGGTTAAAATATTTATCTTCAGGACGATAGGCCAAGGTGGTGAGATAGGGCGCGACGAAACTGCCGGATTGTAGCGATGCAGTAAACCACTCGCCGCTTTTAAGTTGCAGCTCAAGCTGATTATCCGGCAAGCATTTGAGTCCTATAACGGAATGACGCAAAGTTTTATAAGCGTCGCGCAGCAGATAAAACGCCAAGCTTGCCGCTATCAATAGCGACAACAAGCCGCGCCACCTTATTGGCCACGGCAGTAGCCAGATGACCAACAGGGTAAGCCCATGCACGCAGAGCAGCAGCCCGATAAGTTGACGTGATTTGGAAAGCGCTATAATAGGCATGAATTCATTCATTTTTTCTACAGACTGTGCGGCATTATCAGCCGCGCATCGGTTCCCGGCAAGATCAAACAGGCACACTATGCATAACGAATGGTTACAACACCTGCAACAAGACGGCGCGCGTATTGAGAACGCCGTCGTAGCGGACTTCGGTCATCCCGCAGCCGAGTTGGCGGCGACGGACACCGGCGACATCGTCGCCGACCTGTCTCATTTTGCCTTGATACGTTTCAGCGGCGAAGAGGCGCAAAAATTCCTGCATGGGCAATTATCCAATAGCGTAGAAAAACTCGGTGCTAATCAAGCGCAATACACCAGCTACAATTCACCCAAAGGCCGCATGATGGCCTCCATGTTGTTGTGGCGTGATGGCGACGATTACATGTTGATGCTGCCCGCCTCATTACGCGAAAGCGTGCAAAAGCGACTGTCCATGTTTGTCATGCGCGCCAAAGTTAAAGTGTCTGACGCTACGGGCGAATTCGCCTTGTTAGGTGTAGCGGGCAAACAAGCTGCGCAAAAATTGAAGTTATTATTTGGCTCGACGCCTGACAACGCCATGCAATCCAGCGTGAATAATAACGTGCATGTCATCAAGCTCGATGGCGAAAGATTTTTGCTGCTGGCAAAGTTACCGGCGCAAACGCTATGGGACAAATTAAAATCGCCATTTCTACCCGTCGGCACCGACGCATGGAATTTACTCGATATCCGCGCCGGCATAGCGTGGATCATGCCGACGACGCAGGAACAGTTCGTCGCGCAAATGACCAACTACGAACTCATCGGCGGAGTCGATTTCAAAAAGGGTTGTTATCCGGGCCAGGTAATCGTCGCGCGCACGCAGTACTTGGGCAAATTAAAGCGCCGCATGTATCGCGTACACCTTGATAGCGCGCTGACGGCAGGTGACGAATTATTCAGCGCAGATTTTGAAGGGCAAGCCAGCGGCATGATCGTCAACGCCGCACCGTCACCGTCTGGCGGCTTTGATGCATTAGCCGTCATCCAGATCGACAGCGCAAAAACACAAACCCTGCATGCTAAATCCATCGACGGCCCAAATTTGAAAATATTGGATCTTCCATACTCAGTTAGTTGATTGTCACATCAGACTGCAACCAAGGGAGCGACATGAGCACATCGTATTTTATTTACTACCCGGTCAACGGTGAACGCGCGTCGATGATAGAAGCGCGGCTGCGCGGCGTACATTCCACGCTGATGCTGCAGCTCGGCGTGAAAGGCCGCTTGGTAAAAAATGTGGACGATCCGCTGTTGTGGATGGAGATCTACGAAAATATCGTCGGTATGAATGCTTTCGAAAAGTTGCTTGAACAGCAACTGGCCGACAACGGCATTTACGAATTACTGGCGCGCGAAGACCGCAAGACCGGGCGTTTTCACTACTAATACACCAAACGCATGAGTCGATGCGGTATGTCCGCGTCGAGATATTCCGCTCCTTCGGCGACAAAACCATGAGCTGCATAAAACGGCATAGCGCGTACTTGCGCGCTGAGTAGCGCGGTAGGATTGCCTCTATTTTTATTCAATAAAATCAACATGTTAACTAATTCCCTTCCTACGCCTTTCCCGCGCCAGTGTTTCAATACCGCGACGCGTCCGATGTGACCGTCTTCGAGCAAACGCGCAGTGCCGATCGCCTGTCCTTGCGCATCCAGCGCCAACACATGCAGCGAAACGGCATCATGCTCATCCCACTCCAGATGTTCAGGGATGTGTTGCTCGTGTATAAAAACTTTACGCCGTACATCCTGCAGTAAGGCCGCATCGCCGCTCCAGTCTGCGAGACGCAAGGAGAAATCTTTAGCGCTTACGTTGCTATCTGGTGCGGTGGTCATAAGCCGTTTACCCGACAATAAAAACAGAATTATGCCCTAAACCGCAAGCTGAACAATTATCGGCCGAAGGAATTGATGGCGCTGAGATAAAAAATATCCTATGCTTGAACTAAGGCTTAGGCCAATTACGGCCAAGGGCGCGGAGCAGCGGATGAATAATTTTTCCTGGTTGCCGAAAGACGATCCCAAGCAAGTTATCCGCATTCACCGGCTAATGCTGGCGTGTAGTTATTCTGTGCTTTACTTGATTTCACTTGCACTGTATTCCTGGCAAGGCAGGGTTCCCGTGCAAATCCTGCTACACGCCGCTATCATCGTGATCATTTTGATTACCGGCTTTTATCTGGTATTTCGCTTTAACTTCAATAAAAAATTTGCCGATCAAAGCCTCACTTCGATCCAATTGCTCACATCGATTATCACCATGCAGTACGTGATTTATTTCGCGCCGGAAACGCGCGTGGTGTATGCGATGTTTTTGCTGATGTCGCTCATGTTCGGCATGTTGCGCCTCGGCACTAAGGAATTGCTCATGCTGGGCGGATTGGCGTTGCTAGGCTACCTGGGTTTGTCGGTCATGCGTTTCTTGTCCAACGGCGACTCCGCTTTGTTGCGCATGGACTTACTCTTGTGGTTTGTCCTGGCCATCACCCTGCCCTCTTTTGTTTTTATGGGCGCACGCATCCGCAAGCTGCGCACGGAATTGCGCGAGACCAGTTATCTACTCAAAGGCACTGAGAACCTGGCGCACATTGACGAACTGACGGGCATATTTAACCGCCGCTACCTCACCGCGGCTATGCATAACGAAAAAGTGCGCTGCGATCTGACCGGCGGAACCTTCTGCATATGTATTATGGACATTGATCGTTTCAAACAGGTGAACGACACGGTCGGCCACTTGGCGGGAGACGAAGTCCTAAAAGTTTTCGCGCAGAGCATCCAAAAAGATTTACGTGACGCCGATGTTTTTGGGCGCTATGGCGGCGAGGAGTTTGTGCAAATACTGACCAATAGCACCTTGGAAGGCGGGCTGATCCACGCAGAACGTACGCGCAATCAAGTGGAACAAATTCGCTTCCCGCAATTAGGGCATGACCTTGGCATTACCGTTTCCATCGGCGTTGCGCAATATGAAAAAGGCGAACCGGTGCTGCATACTTTCGCGCGCGCCGACGACGCGCTGTATCAAGCCAAAGCAGCGGGACGCAATAAAGTCACCTGGGAAAAATTCGGTACCGGATCAAAACCACCAGCGTCGGGTAGCTCGTCGGCCGCCTCTCTCTCCGGGCGAAAAGCGGCAATCTGAAAAATTTTAATTCATGCACAAAGGAAGCGACAGTGCCTGCAGCACCTCCCCGTTGCTGCGGTTCTGGATAAACATCGCTACACCCAAATTGGCTGTTTTCCATTCTGGTTTCAGCGTTAATTTTTTCTCCGCTTCCACATCACCGTTAATGTCGAGCGCCAGCGGACCGATCCATTCGCGCACGACAAAATCATGGTGGAGTTTTTCGCCGCTGTTCTCACCGGCTTTCACCTGCGAAAATAATTTGTTTTCGTATAACGCCAGATAACCGGCGCTATGTTCGCGCGCGTCGGCGCCCTTTACACGGCCTTTGGCTGATACTTCGACGACACCATTCGCTGCTGAATTCAACGCAAGTGAGATATCCGCACGCGCTGGCGTCGCGTTAATGGCGGCGAGTGCATCGCTCAATTTGCCATTGCTGCCAGTAGAAAGATTTTTGCCGTTAAGCACGGTTTGCGGCGTGAACACGCCGGATTTATTATGTAGGCTGGCGTATTCGCTTTGGCGGCGATAGAACTCGGGCTTGGCGAATTCGTCTTTCCAACCAATGTAATCCCAATAGCCGACATGCAGCGCGATAGGCACCAACTTGTCTGGTTTGATACCCAGACTACTGACCCATTTATCAGCAGGCGGGCAGGAGCTACAACCTTCGGAAGTATAAAGTTCGAGCAGCGCAGCGGTACCTGCGCCGCTTTTTGCGTTACAGCTTGCGGCGTAGGCGGGGTGCGCAGCAGCGAGTGCGCTGAGAATAAAAACGGAATATTTCAATGGCTTGGTCATGACGGCTCTCCTCACGTGGATGCGGATTGGTCGTCATGATCATCAATTCCTTACCAGTTAGTTTCCCGCTCTGAGGTAGCGGAGATTTTATGGATGCTCAAATCCGCGCCTTCAAATTCTTCTTCGGCGTCGAGGCGCAAACCCATGGTTGCTTTGAGCAATCCATAGACGATGAATCCTCCGGCCAACGCAATGCCGACGCCCATCAAAGTCCCGACCACTTGCGCCATGAAGCTGATGCCCGCTTCGCCGTTCGCCGTGCCGCCCAAAGACTTGAGGCCGAAAATGCCTGCGGCAATGCCGCCCCATGCGCCGCACAAACCATGCAACGGCCACACGCCGAGCACGTCATCGATTTTCCATTTGTTTTGCGTCAGGGTGAACATATAGACAAATAATCCACCAGCAATCGCGCCCGTCGCCAGCGCGCCGAGCGGATGCATGATGTCCGAGCCTGCGCACACGGCGACCAAACCCGCGAGCGGGCCGTTATGTACAAAGCCCGGATCGTTTTTGCCGACCCATAACGCGACCAGCGTGCCGCCGACCATCGCCATGAGCGAATTCATCGCGACCAAGCCGGAAATTTTATCCAGCGTTTGCGCCGACATCACGTTAAAACCGAACCAGCCGACGGTGAGTATCCACGCGCCCAAAGCCAAAAACGGAATGCTCGAAGGCGGATGCGCCGACACGCGGCCGTCTTTGCCGTAACGCCCACGACGCGCGCCGAGCAATACGACAGCGGCCAAGGCAATCCAGCCGCCCATCGCATGCACGACCACCGAACCGGCGAAATCATGAAACTCCGCGCCGAAAGCGCCTTTGAGCCAAGCTTGAATGCCGAAGCGCTGGTTCCACGCGATGCCTTCAAACAAGGGATAAATGAACGCGACCAGAATAAACGTCGCGGCAAGTTGCGGATTAAATTTCGCCCGTTCGGCGATGCCGCCGGACACAATCGCCGGGATCGCCGCGGCAAAAGTCAGCAGGAAAAAAAACTTGGTCAGTTCATATCCGGATTTTTCCGACAACACATCAGCGTTGACAAAAAAGTGCGTGCCGTAAGCGATGAAATAACCGATGAAAAAATAAGCGATGGTCGAAACACTAAAATCGCACAGGATTTTCACCAGCGCGTTGACCTGATTTTTCTTGCGCACCGTGCCGAGCTCCAAAAACGCAAAGCCCGCATGCATGGCGAGAATCATAATCGCGCCGAGCAAAATAAAGAGTGTGTTACTACTGGTGACTAAAGCGTCCATTACTTCCCCCTGTGAATAGTTATCCGATGCAATAATGCAATTTCCGTTCCTAAAAACCAAGCCATTGATTAAATTAAAGTTTATTTTTATGAGTATAAAATAATGCACTTCTCTAGTGCAAACACATAATTGACGCACTTATTCAGAGCGAAAAAAAACCCCGCTGGCGGGGCATGTCCACATATTATGGAGCCTTCCTATCTACTCAGCCAATACCAGAGTGACGAGCTTCTCGGTTTCACTCTTTACCATGCGCTCAATAGTAGTAATTTTTTCCTGCGGAGATAACACGTCCCAAGGATGCGTCGAATTTTTGGCGCGTGCAGCGGACCAGGCTGTTCCCGTCGCCGATTTTTCTGAGCGTAAAATGGCCCCCGTCTGCGTATCTATCAACATGGCTTTAATGTAACAATAAGGCGCAAGAAAACCGAAACCATTTTCGCCTGTATCTGACCGCCTTACTTTTTTGTTTCTATCGACATAAAAGCCCAACCCCTTCAATTTGCCGTGGCCGGTATTTTCGTATTTTAATTTTAACTCAGCCTCACCACGATATTTCGCTACCAAAATTAAATGAGTTACTTGAGAATCTTTCGCTACTAATAATATTCCTTTCAATAGTTCATCCGCATCAGCGTCTGCGTCAAGAATACGCTCTTGAAGAGCGAAGAGCTTGGCCTCATTACTGCGTAACAAAGTTACCTTGGCGCTTGCTTCGCCCTTAATAATTGCCTTCTCAGCACCGAATAGTGCCGCATCATCAAATACAGAGCTATCGAGGGGAATCAGCTCATGATGGTTGCGATCAAGATTCGAGCCGGTGACAGGCGCTGCAGTTACAATATCCAACTTATCGCCAATCAGCGAAAGAACAGCGTAGGTACGTTGTGTTTGCGCAGTAGCAAAGTGCGAAAAACCTAACAAGAGAACAGCAATGCCGCCAAGAAAAATTTTGTGCCTTTTTATATTCAACATACTGCCCCCCTGTTCTTATAGCATTTATTCAATCAAAAATTCGGCTTATCTTTCGCTTCGTTATAACGCTTCACTCCCGCCATTATTTCAGCCTTGGCTTCTTCCGGCCCTTGCCAGCCTTCGAGCTTGACCCATTTACCGACTTCGAGATCTTTGTAGTGTTCAAAGAAATGGGCGATTTGCGCCAGACGTCCTTCGGCCAGATCACGCGGGCTTTGAATATGGCGATAAAGATTACACAATTTATCCACCGGCACCGCGAGCAATTTCTCGTCACTGCCCGCCTCGTCCGTCATCTTCAACACGCCAACAGGGCGGCAGCGCACTACCACGCCCATCGCCAACGGCACCGGCGTAATCACCAGCACATCGACCGGATCACCGTCGCCCGATAATGTTTTCGGAATATAGCCGTAATTACACGGGTAATGCATCGCGGTGGACATAAAGCGATCGACAAACATCGCGCCGGTGGCTTTATCGAGTTCGTATTTGATCGGTTCGCCATTCATCGGGATTTCGATAATGACGTTAAAGTCGTTGGGCAAGTCACGCCCTGAGGGTACGCGGTCGAGGTTCATGTTGTTGGCTCTGCAGATGGGAAAAAGTGATTATACCGTAGGGCAGCAATCAATTTGAAAACCTTACCTCATAGCTGCCTGATTTTTCTTGATGGCTTGCTCGATGTGTTTTTTATTATTTTCATTATTGATAATAAAACACGCGACGATGGTGGCGGGTAGCCAGCCTATCAAGGTTAATTGCAACAATAGCAAAACGACACCGGCGAGGATGCGGCCTTTGAGCATGACGGCGAGGAAGGGCAAGAACAAAGCGAGAATATAAAGCATGAGGGTTCCTGTTTGAAGGTTAAAAAAACGGGCGACTGCGTCGCCCGTTTTGTATGCCGCTAATACCATTTACAACAACGGCACAATCATCAGCGCGACGATGTTAATAATCTTGATCATCGGGTTTATCGCTGGACCGGCGGTGTCTTTGTACGGATCGCCGACGGTGTCGCCGGTAACGGCAGCCTTATGCGCTTCCGAGCCTTTGCCGCCGAAGTTATCGTCTTCGATGTATTTCTTCGCGTTGTCCCACGCGCCACCGCCGGTGGTCATGGAGATGGCGACGAACAGGCCAGTGATGATAGTGCCCATCAATACGCCGCCCAAGGCTTGTGGGCCGAGCGCGAGGCCGACGACTACCGGCACTAACACCGGCAACAGTGACGGCACGATCATTTCCTTAATCGCGGCGGTGGTCAGCATGCCGACGGCTTTGGAATAATCCGGTTTGGCGGTGCCTTCCATGATGCCTTTGATTTCTCTGAACTGGCGACGCACTTCCACCACGACTGATCCAGCTGCGCGCCCCACCGCTTCCATCGCCATCGCGCCGAACAAATAAGGAATCATGCCGCCGATGAACAAGCCGATGATGACTTTATAGTTGGACAAATCAAATGTAGTGAGCGCACCTTTATTGTGAACAGAAAGTTCATTGGTGTAATCGGCGAACAACACCAGCGCGGCCAATGCAGCTGAGCCAATCGCATAACCTTTAGTCACGGCTTTAGTCGTGTTACCGACTGCGTCGAGAGGATCGGTAATGTCGCGGATGGCTTTAGGCAAGCCTGCCATCTCGGCAATACCGCCTGCGTTATCGGTGATAGGGCCGTAAGCGTCGAGCGCAACGATAATACCGGCCATCGACAACATCGACGTCGCGGCAATGGCAACACAATACAAACCGCCTGTGTCACCGCCTAATTTATACGCAGCCCAGATACCCAAACAGATCACGAGCACAGGCGCAGCCGTCGCCTTCATCGATACGCCGAGACCGGCGATGATGTTGGTGCCGTGGCCGGTGGTCGATGCTTCGGCGATATGACGCACCGGTTTGAAATCGGTGCCGGTGTAATATTCGGTGATCCACACCAAAGCTGCGGTGATGATCAAACCGATGAGTGTGGCGAGCCACAAGGTCATCGGCGTGAGGTTCAACGGATTGCCGGACATCAGCCAAGTAGTCACCGGGTAAAACGCAATCGCCGACAAACCGCCAGCCACTGCCAAGCCCCGATACAAGGCGTTCATGATTTTGCCGCCGTCGCGCGCATTGACGAATGAGCAGCCGATGATGGAAGCGATGATCGACACACCGCCGAGTGCCAACGGATACACGGCTGCGTTGCCGAAGCCTTTCATCACCAACGCGCCGAGCAACATAGTCGCGATCAAGGTCACGGCATAAGTCTCGAACAAATCCGCCGCCATACCGGCGCAATCGCCGACGTTGTCGCCGACGTTATCGGCAATCACCGCTGGGTTGCGTGGGTCGTCTTCGGGAATTCCGGCTTCGACTTTACCCACCAGGTCCGCGCCGACGTCGGCGCCCTTGGTGAAAATGCCGCCGCCCAAACGCGCGAAAATGGAAATCAGCGAACCGCCGAAAGCGAGGCCGACTAAAGGTTGAATGTTAGTTTCTCCGCCTGCGGTAAGGTAGGCGTAGTAACCCGCGACGCCGAGCAAGCCAAGACCGACAACCAACATGCCGGTAATTGCGCCGCCACGGAAGGCGACGGCGAGCGCGGCGTTGAGTCCGTTATTCGCCGCTTCCGCTGTACGCACGTTAGCGCGCACCGAGACGTTCATGCCAATGTAACCTGTGGCACCGGACAAGACTGCGCCGATTAAAAAACCGACTGCGGTTTTCGCGCCGAGAAAAATGGCAATCAGAATAAGTAGAATGACGCCGACCACTGCGATGGCGGTATATTGTTTATTCAAATACGCTTGCGCGCCCTCTTGAATCGCCGCAGCGATTTCCTGCATTTTTGCGTTGCCGGTCGGCTTCGCCATTAACCACTGGCGCGACCAGACTCCGTAAATGATAGCCGCGATAGCACAGACGATTGCTAAGATTACACCTGGTGACATGCTTCCTCCCTACGATTATATTGGCCGTTATGGGCGACCATTTACCCTTAATACTTGTAAAAAATGAGACTGCAAAAATTTGTGCTGTAAATATACCAGAATTTCCCGCGCCGTCACCCCTATGCAAACCCCTAAAAAAAGCCTTTCCGCTAGCTTACATATCGCTCTAGTCGAAATTTTATAACTATTTGATTTTATTAAATTATTTAATGCTATTAAGTCGTCCCCCTCTAGCAACAAAATAGCGGCATAATATGTTTTGCTGCAACTGCACCAACACCTTATATAGGCGCAGAAAAATAATTTTCTGCGCTGTTTAATTCCAACGGAGTTTTCATGAGCAAAGTATTTCCTGACGCACACAGCGCCCTCAAAGATATTCTCAAAGACAATATTACTATCGCCGCCGGCGGTTTCGGTTTGTGCGGCATACCGGAAAATTTAATCAGCGCGCTGGTAGAAAACGGCGCGAAGAATCTCACCATCGTCGGCAACAATGCAGGCGTGGATGATTTCGGCATGGGCTTGCTGCTGAAATCGCGCCAGGTGAAAAAAGTCATCGCCTCTTACGTTGGCGAGAATAAAGAATTCGAACGCCAAGTGTTGGCCAACGAACTGGAATTACAACTCACACCGCAAGGCACGCTGGCAGAAAAATTACGCGCAGGCGGCGCGGGCATACCGGGCTTTTACACGCGCACCGCCTTCGGCACCAAACTTGCCGACGGTAAAGAAACCAAAAAATTCGGCGACAAAGACTATGTGTTGGAAGAAGCCATCCAGGCCGACATCTCCATCGTCAAAGCATGGAAAGGCGATAAAGCCGGCAACTTGGTTTATAACAAAACCTCGCGCAATTTTAATCCGATGATCGCCACCTGCGGCAAAATCACCGTCGCAGAAGTAGAAGAGTTAGTCGAAATCGGCCAGATCGACCCGGACCAAATCCACACGCCGGGCATTTATGTCGATCGCATTATCCAAGGCAAAAATTACGAAAAGCGCATCGAGTTTCGCACCGTGTCCGGCGCTGCCGCGTCGAAAAAAGATACGCCGATACGCGACACCATGGCCGCGCGCGCGGCGAAAGAATTACGCGATGGCTATTACGTTAATCTCGGTATCGGCATTCCGACACTCGTCGCCAATCACATTCCCACAGGCATCAACGTCATCCTGCAATCGGAAAACGGTTTGCTCGGCATCGGACCTTTTCCGACAGAAGATAAAGTCGATCCCGATTTGATTAACGCCGGTAAACAAACTATCACCACGATTGCCGGTTCGAGTTTTTTCAGCAGCGCAGATTCTTTCGCCATGATACGCGGCGGGCATGTGGACTTGTCGATATTAGGCGGACTCGAAGTCGCCGAAAACGGCGACCTCGCCAACTGGATGGTGCCGGGCAAAATGGTCAAAGGACCAGGCGGTGCGATGGACTTGGTGTCGGGCGTGAAGCGCGTCGTGGTGTTGATGGAACACACCGCCAAAGACGGCACGCCAAAAATTCTCAAGCAATGCTCGTTGCCGATTACCGGCAAAGCGGTGGTGAATTTAATCATCACCGACTTGTGTGTGTTTGAAGTCGAAGCGGGTAAAGGCTTAAAATTGATTGAACTGCACGAAGGTGTGACGCTCGAAGAAGTGACAGCGAAAACCGGTTGTCCCTTTCGTATCGCTCTTTAACTAACTGTAACTTATTGATTATATTTAATTATTCAGGATGGTCACGAATAAATATTTTTCATTGATATTACTTGCAGCAAGCTTATTCACCGCGCACACACGCGCCGACACATCTTCGATCGTCGGCGCGTGGAAAAGCATCGACGATAACACTGGTAAGCCGCGCTCTATTGTGCGAATTAGCCAGAACGCTGGTTTGTATGACGGCATGATCGAAAAAGGTTTCCACGAACCGAACGAAGATCCGAATCCAAAGTGCGACAAGTGCCAGGGCGAACTCAAAGACCAACCCATCATCGGCATGAAAATCATCAACCAGCTGAAAAAACATGAAGATGAATACAAAGACGGCACCATCATGGACCCGGACAACGGCAAGATTTATCAATGTAAATTGTGGCTGGAAGACGACGGCAAAAAACTAAAAGTACGCGGCTATATCGGGCCTTTATTTCGCACGCAGACTTGGTTGAGAGTGGAATGATTTTGTAGGGTGCGCCGCGCGCACGCGTAAGGCTTGCAAATTTATCCCCTACGTGCGAACAACAAATGCACAAGCTCCTTCCCCCCTTGACGGGGGAAGGTTGGGATGGGGGTGCTGGTTCGATTATCCTCGACTGAATGAGTCGAGCCCTGAATGAGAGTGCCGGGGGTAGCCCGGCGGCTAGTTACTTTTTTGCTTCGCCAAAAAAGTAACCAAAAAAGGCGAACCCGCCGCGCTGCCTTTTTTTTGGGTTTGTTGTCGCTGATATTTTTGTTGTGAATCGGGCGGCGAGAAAACTCGCTTTTACCTTCAATTGAAATCTTAATCACCGCGTAGCTCAAACAGGTTCTCGCCGACGGCCCCCGATTCACAACAAAAATATCAGCGGCGCAGAAGGGTGGGCAACCCTCTCTCTTCGATTAAATAATGGACTTGTCATTCTGAGCGCTAGCGAAGAATCTGCTGTTACACGCGTCAAATCAACATCGAAAAGCAGATCCTTCGCTAGCGCTCAGGATGACAAGACTTCGGAGGAAGGTTGCGACGAGATACAAGTCGTAAGCAATACACCCATCCCCACCCTAACCCTCCCCTTGAAAGGGAGGGGACGCTGTAACGACGAGCGATCCGTTACACCAAACTCTGCTTCGCCCCATCACCTAAAGCAACCTCCCCAAGCTGATTCACATCCACATCCTCAACACACGCCACATTAAATCCATAGCGCGTCGGATCGCTGCGCCTTTGGTGATGCGTATAAATGCCGCACACGCTGCAAAAATAATGCTTGGCTGTACGCGTATTCCACTGATACAAAGTCAGCTTGTCCGCGCCTTTTATTATTTTCAATTTATCCAACGGCACATCGGCCATCACCGCACCCTTGCGTTTACACAACGAACAATTGCAACGGCGCAGATTTTCCAAACCATTGACTAACTCGACTTGAAAAACGACTGCGCCGCAGTGGCAAGAGCCTTGTTTGATTTCCATATTTTATTTTACAAAGCAGCTGCTGGTTTACTTGTTTGGCTTCAGCGACATCGCCGTCTGATAAAGCATAGTCGAGCGCGTCCCCGAGCGGCAAAATGCTAGCGCGGGCTTCGGTGCGGCGGCCAACAGCTTGCCGAATTCTGCCGCTGCGCTGCCTACTTGGCTGCTCACTACCGGCAGAAAAATATAATGTAGGCCGAATACCGCTGCTGCTTCTTGGATTTGCGCATTGGTAGGTTGGTCGGCGGCTTCGCCGTCTGGCCGATTGTTGATCAGGGTTTTGAAACCCAAGCTAACCACTTCTTTCATTTCCTCTATTTTCACCTGCGGTGAGGTAGCAAAATCCGGGGTGTGGCGGGTGAGTTGTATGCCCATGACTATTCCTTTGTATCCTTAGACTAGCTGATTAAATTTTGAATGCTTTTAGTTTTTTCGTTACTGCGATATTTTTCAACTTCACATAATCGGGCAAGCCGTTTTTGAAGGGAGGGTAATCTTCACCGGCGATCAGCGGCGATAAATATTTGCGGCATTTTTCCGTGATGCCGAAGCCATCGGTGGTGATGAAATCACGCGGCATTTTTTTCTCCACGTTGGCGACGTCTTTTAATTGTGCGGTGGTGATTTTCCATTTGTACGGTTTGTCGCTGGTGCGCGTGATGGCGGGCATGACGGAGTTGTGGCCTTTGAGCGCAAGTTCCACTGCCGCTTTGCCGACGGCGTAGGCTTGTGTGACGTCGGTCTTCGAGGCGATGTGGCGCGCGGCGCGTTGCAAATAATCGGCGACGGCCCAGTGATATTTATAGCCGAGTTTATCTTTGACCAGATTGGCAATCACCGGCGCGGCACCGCCGAGTTGCGCGTGGCCGAAGGCATCTGTCAAGCCGCTTTCGGATAAAAATTTTCCGTCGGCGGTGTGCAAACCTTCACTCACGCCGATAACGCAATAGCCGTATTTTTTAACGGTATCTTCCACTTTGGCGAGAAATTTTTTCTCGTCGAAAGCGATTTCCGGAAATAGCAATATATGCGGCGCATCGCCCACCTGCTCTGCCGCGAGTCCGCATGCGGCGGTGATCCAGCCTGCATGACGGCCCATCACTTCGAGCACGAATACTTTGGTCGAGGTTTTCGCCATCGACGCGACATCGAACGCCGCCTCGCGAATAGATGTTGCGACGTACTTGGCGACTGAACCAAAGCCCGGGCAAGTGTCGGTGATGGGCAGGTCGTTATCAATGGTTTTCGGCACAAGAATAGCTTGCAAGGGATAACCCATTTTTTCCGACAATTGCGAAATCTTTAGACAAGTGTCCGCAGAATCGCCGCCGCCATTGTAAAAAAAGTAACCGATGTCGTGTGCTTTGAATACTTCGATCAGACGCTCGTATTGCGCGCGATTTTCTTCCACGCTTTTTAATTTATAGCGGCACGAACCGAACGCGCCCGCCGGTGTGTGGCGAAGCGCAGCGATGGACTTGGCGGAATCTTTCGACGTGTCGATCAAGTCTTCCGTCAGTGCGCCGATGATGCCGTTGCGGCCCGCATATACTTTGCCGATTTTGTCTTTGTGTTTGCGCGCGGTTTCAATCACACCGCACGCGGATGCGTTGATGACGGCAGTGACACCGCCGGATTGTGCGTAAAAAGCGTTTCGTTTTTTTATCGCCATAATTCCCTCGATCAAATTCTGTTTTTGACTCCGTCATCCCCACCCTAGCTCTCCCCCGTCGAGGGGGAGGGGAAGTGGTGGAATGACGTTAATTAATGATGCTTACCATTTAAAAGCAGATTCTTCGCTATCGCTCAGAATGACAGTTTCTAATTTTGCTTTTCTCTGTGCCTCTGTGGTGAGCTTTTAATTCGCTAATGCCGAAAAAATGCGTTCGCGGATTTCTTCGACTTTGCCGAGTCCGGCCACTTTGCGGTATTGCGGCGCGCCTGGCACACCGCTTTTCGCCCAATCATTATAGTAACCAACCAGCGGTTCGGTTTGCGCGTGATACACCTCGAGGCGTTTTTTGACCGTCTCTTCTTTGTCGTCGTCGCGCTGGATTAAATCTTCGCCGGTCACGTCATCTTTGCCGGCGACTTTAGGCGGATTGAATTTGAGGTGATACGTGCGGCCCGACGGTAAATGCGCGCGGCGACCGGACATGCGTTCGATGATGTGCGAATCATCGACGTCGATCTCCACTACGTAATCAATTTTCACCCCCGCCGCTTTCATCGCGTCGGCTTGCGGAATGGTGCGCGGAAAACCGTCGAATAAAAATCCCTTGGCGCAGTCGGCTTCCTTGATACGTTCTTTGACCAGTCCGATGATGATGTCATCCGACACCAAACCGCCCGAATCCATGACTTTTTTCGCCGCCACGCCGAGCGGTGTGCCCGCTTTCACTGCCGCGCGCAACATATCGCCGGTGGAAATTTGCGGGATGCCGAATTTTTCTTTGATGTAAGTGGCTTGCGTGCCTTTACCCGCTCCGGGACCGCCCAATAAAATAACCCGCATGATGTTCTCTCCCTAAATTAAAATTATTGTGTAAACAGTTTTTGCACTCGTGCTAAATCTTCCGGCGTATCGACACCCGCAGGCGGAGCGACTTCGACCACGCTCATCGCAATTTTATACCCATGCCATAGCACGCGCAGTTGTTCCAGCGATTCAAATTTTTCCATTGCGGTCGGCGACAGGTCGGCATAAATTTTTAAAAAGCCGACGCGGTAGGCGTAAATGCCGATGTGACGATAAGCCGGCAATCCTTGGGGAAAATGATCTACTTCATGCTGGGTAAAATGCTCGCGTGGGTACGGAATCGGCGCGCGGCTGAAATACATGGCGAGGCTATCAGCGTTAATCACCACTTTGACAATATTCGGGTTCAGCATATCTGCGGAATCGTGGATCGCATGGCACGCTGTCGCCATCACTGCATGTTTTTGTTGCGCCAATTCTGTAGCGACACGCGCGATCAGTTGCGGCGGAATGCATGGCTCATCGCCCTGCACATTGACCACGATGGCGTCGTCATCAAGGCCGAGCAGCGTGGCCGCTTGATGGATGCGCTCGGTGCCGGAAGTGTGATGCAGATCGGTCATCTGCGCATTGAAGCCGGCGGCTTTAGCGGCATCAATAATTCTTGCATCATCGCCCGCCACCGTCACGCTCGCCGCACCGCTCTTCGCCGCCTGTTGCGCGACGCGCACGATCATAGGCTGGCCCCCGATGTCAGCGAGAGGCTTATTCGGCAAGCGCATCGACGCCATGCGCGCGGGGATAATGACGTGAAAGCTCATACTTCTTCGGTGGCCGGTAATTGGCGCGCTTCGGCTTCGAGCATGACCGGAATATCGTCTTTAATCGGAAACGCGAGACGGTCCGCTTTGCAGATTAATTCCTGGGCAGGTTTTTTATACACTAGCGGACCTTTGCATATCGGGCAGACGAGAATTTCCAGCAGCTTCGGATTCATGATCTTGATTCCTTCATTAGTTTCATCCTGGCGAGAACAAGTTCACCAAACGAATGGTCGAGTTGCGCGCTTACTGCCAGCGACCAGCACTGCTCAGTGGCGAATGAGCCACATTTTACCGCGTCTTTCTCCGTCATGAGTATTACTTCTGCGTTTTCAAAAGCGATATCTTTGGCACTAAAACCATAGTGGTCGGAAAAAGTATGTTCGGTAAATTGCAAACCTAATGATTTGAGATGGGCAAAAAATCGCGCGGGGTTACCGATGCCGGCAAGGGCGTGAATGTTTTTGCCTGTGAAGTTTTCGGCAGTGGCTGGTGGTTGCGTGTTTTTCAGGTGCAAAAATTGCGCACCGGCCAGATGCATAGATGATTTATAACTATTTGATTTTATTACATTATTTTTTTCTCCGCCATTGACGATAATGGCATCCACTAGATGCAAGCGCGCAGTAGTTTCACGCAATGGGCCCGCGGGAATCAACATGCCGTTACCGAACCCGCGTGCACCATCGACAACGCAAATCTCCATAGCGCGCGTCAACTTGTAGTGCTGCAAGCCATCGTCGCTGATAATGACATTTACTTGCGGATTTTTTTCTAGCAAAGTTTGCGCCGCTTCAACTCGATTACGGCCAACAACGACCGGACATATTGCTCGGCGGAAAATCAACAATGGCTCGTCGCCTACATCGGTTGCTTGGCTTTGCGCGGAAACTTCGCGCGTCTCATCTCCTTCACGTCCATAACCCCGACTGATCACGCCGGGCTGATAACCGTTGTTGCGTAAGAATTCGGCAAGCCAAATCACCAAAGGTGTTTTACCGCTGCCACCCGCCGTAATATTGCCGACAACGATGACAGGAACCGGCAACTTTTGTATTTTGAAAATGCCCGCAGTATAAGACGCGCGGCGAATCATCGTCACTGTTCCGTAAAGCAGCGACAACGGCCAGAGCAAAATATGCCAGGGAGAAATACGGTACCAAAGTGATTCAATAAAGCGAGACATGGATAGAGACTCGCGGCAAGTAAGATTTATTTTTTAGTCTGGGTAGCGAAAGTTATATGCGTCAGACCCACGCTGCGCGCGGCTTCCATCACATTAATCACCGCTTGATGCGATGCCCCTGCGTCAGCGTTAATCGCGATGACAGGATCGGTCATGCCTGCGGCGGCACTAGTCAGCGCTGCACCGATAAGATCAATACGCATAGTGGGAATCGGTTGTTTTCCCACAAAGGCATTGCCGCTGGAATCGACGGCGACGTGCAGGATTTTGGATTTGGTCTGGGTGACATTGGCTTCCGCGCCGGATTCGGGCAAATTGATTTGCAGCTCGGAAAAACGCGAATAAGTAGTCGTGACCATCAGAAAAATCAGTATCACCAACAACACGTCGATCAGCGCGATGAGGTTGATCTCCGGGTCTTCGCGATGATGTCCGCGGCGCAGGTTCATGCGCGGCGGTCCCCGTGCAACACCTCGACCAACTTAATCGATTCCTGCTCCATCGATACCAACAGGTTATCGACTTTGGTGCGGAAGTAACGGTAGAAAATCATGCTCGGCACGGCGACGATCAAACCGAAGGCGGTGTTATACAGCGCGACGGAAATGCCGTGCGCCAACGCCGCCGGATTGCTGCCGACTGCATTGGTCGAGCCGAAAATTTCGATCATGCCGATCACCGTGCCGAACAAACCCAACAGCGGGCTGACCGACGCAATGGTACCAAGCGAGGTGAGGAATTTTTCCAAATCGACCATCACGACGCGGCCGGTTTCTTCGATAGCTTCTTTCATCGCATCGCGCGAGCTTTTGACGTTATATAAAGCGGTGGCGAATAATTTTCCCAGCAGCGAATTGTCGCGCAAGGCACCGAGCATTTCGCTGGTGACGCCGGTTTGTTTATATTGGTTAATGGTTTTGGTGAGCAAATCTTTCGGCGCAACGACTTCAGCACGCAAAAAACGAAAGCGCTCGACGATAATCGCCAGGGAAATAATGGAAGCCAGAATCAGCGTCCAGATCGGCCAGCCGGCCGCTTCAATAATAGAAAGCAAGGTGAGTCTCCAAAGCGGGATGGGTGGCGTTGCTGCAGATCAGCAATGTCCGACACTTTAGCCGCTAGGCGGATTTTCGACAAGCTCGCTGAATATAAAGAAAGAAATGCGCGCTGACGCATCATTTTTTGTTGACGCAAAAATTTTGCCAATTAGCAAGTTTTTAACGCAAATAAATCATCCACAATCTCTGTGGATAAAGTTGTGGTTAAGCTTGGGGCGAGATGCTTAACTCTTGCTGGCACAAGGCTTTTTTCTTCATTGCTCAAAAAAGCATCTTATTAAATATTTCAATTAAATCATATAGTTATTTTAATATTAAATCCGCTGGCGGATTTATTTTGTTGTCCTACTTGACTCTTCGAACCGGCCTCGTTCCGGTGGATGCTTTTGGCTTTCCCTTCCATTTTTTGATCTAGAATAGCCTCTGAAAAAAGCAGCCGAAAGACTGAATTTTCGTTGTGCTACCATCAGCTTATGCTTTTTTCTGACTCTCAAAACTCAACTTCGTCTCAAGCCGCCGTGATTTCGGTGAGCGAGCTCAATCGCCAGGTCAAACAACTGGTCGAACAGCGTTTTGCCTTGCAATGGGTGAGCGGCGAAATCTCCAATTTGACCCGCGCCGCGTCCGGCCACTGGTATTTTTCACTCAAAGACGCCACCGCCCAAGTCCGCTGTGTGATGTTCCGCCACAAAAACGCGGCCCTCGATTGGGTGCCGACCGAAGGCGTGCAAGTCGAAGTGCGCGCGCTGGCCACTTTATATGAAGCGCGCGGCGACTTTCAACTCACAGTGGAAAACATGCGCCGCGCCGGTTTGGGTGCGCTGTATGAAGCCTACGAAAAACTCAAAGCCAAACTCAACGCCGAAGGGCTGTTCGACCCGGCACGAAAAAAACCGCTGCCGCAACTGCCCAAGCAAATCGGCGTGATTACTTCGACTGCGACAGCAGCGATACGCGATGTATTGACCACCTTGGCGCGGCGGATGCCGAATATTCCTGTCGTCATTTATCCTACACCGGTGCAAGGCGAAGGCGCGGCAGAAAAAATCACCGCCGCCATTTACGCCGCCAACAAACGCAGTGAATGCGATGTGCTCATATTATGTCGCGGTGGCGGCAGCATCGAAGACCTGTGGCAATTCAACGACGAACGCGTCGCCCGCGCCATCGCCCACTCGCATATCCCCATCGTCTGCGGCGTCGGCCACGAAACCGATTTCACCATCGCCGATTTTGTCGCCGACCTGCGCGCACCCACGCCGACCGCAGCAGCCGAGCTTATCACCCCCAACGGCGAAGACCTGCGCCGTCACCTCGCGCAACTACGTTCGCGCGCCAACCGGCAGATGCAAGCCTGGCTGGAAACCAACATGCAAAAGCTCGACCACCTTTCCCGCCTATTGCTCTCGCCCACACAAAGACTGCAACGCGACGGCGCACAACTCACGCAATGGCAAACGCGCTTACGCCAAGCCATACAAAGAGTGGTCGAAACCCAGCGGATGGAATTACAACAACTCAGAAACCAGTTACTCGGCACAAAACCTTCGCTTGATTTATTGGCCACAGGCCAAAAACAACTCGCTCAGCGACTGCGCCGCAGTCAATTGAACTTGATGCAACAACGTAATACCGATTTGAAATCGTTGAAATCGCAATTGGCACAACTGAATCCGCAAGCGGTGTTGGAACGCGGTTATAGTTTGGTACATAACGCGCGCGACGAAATAATCCGTTCGGCAAAAAATGTAAAAGTGAAAGAAAGTGTTCGCATTACGTTTGCCGATGGAAATGCTGGCGCCGAGATTACTGAAAAGAACTAAATCACTTTTTTAATCAGGAGAAAATCATGCCGCAAAATAACGAAGGTGTTTACAAAATAGTCGAACTGGTCGGCGTCAGCCCCGTGTCATGGGAAGCAGCGGCGAAAAATGCGGTGGAAACGGCTTCGAAATCCCTGCGAGATTTACGCGTAGCAGAGGTAATAAAGCTGGATTTGAAAGTGGATGACGGCAAAGTGGTCGCGTTTCGCGCAAGGGTGTCGGTGTCGTTCAAGGTTGAGTCGCTGAACTGATTGAAGGGGCTCAATGTAGGGTGCGCCGCGCGCACGCGTAAGGCTCGCAGATTCATTTACCTCTATTACGATACAACAGATAGTCAAGCTCCTTCCCCCTTGACGGGGGAAGGTGGGGATGGGAGTGAAGGCTACGCCATCCGAAGCTTGAACCACCGCAAC
>JAYVGF010000093.1:0-3953 GCA_043772415.1 Betaproteobacteria bacterium | reverse complement strand
CGTTTCATTTTATGTCTCCCGCGCTCTTACACGAGATGACAAACCTGCCGGGTTTTGCCCGGTTAGGCGTGCGTTAAGCGGACTGGTCGGAGCGGGAGTTGCATCCCAGCCATGGCATGAGGCAAACCAGAAGACCGGGCGCGAGTATCCGCTTTGCCAGGGGTTCCGTTTGCTTCAATGTTAATTTGCCATGCATAAACATATATGAGTGCTCGATCAGAGTGGGTAACTTCAGCCGTTTCGGTTTGTTCTTGTGTGTGCTGCTATCAAAAGCAACACACTAAAATCATTCAATGCTTTGAGCGCGTATAATTGCTGCTTTCGCTACTTGAATCGGGTAAGCGATTAACCCGTTGCGTTGATGGCGCGCTGTGCGTACCGGAAAAACAGGGAAAATATAATTCGACCTGCTTTCAAATCAACGAGATATAAGTATAAGTTAAATGCCTGAAGTAAGCAAAGCGTCAGTTCAGTGGTTAGAGGTCGATGAGCTCGGTGAAGCCCAACGTATTGATAACTATCTATTAAAAATCCTCAAAGGTGTGCCGAAAAGCCATATTTACCGCATTTTGCGTAGCGGAGAGGTGCGGGTGAATAGCGGCCGGGTGGACGCCACTTATCGGCTCGAACTGGGCGACAAACTGCGTATTCCACCCATCCGCGTGGCCGAACCAGCGCAAAAGCCCACCACCAAATTGCCCGCCGGTAAAGCCCGCTTGATGGACCGCGTGATCTATGAAGACGAAGCTTTGCTCGTGATTAACAAACCGGCAGGCATGGCGGTGCATGGCGGCAGCGGCGTGAGTTTGGGCGTGATCGAACAAATGCGGCTGGAATTGCCGCAACAGAAATTTCTCGAACTGGCGCATCGGCTAGACCGCGAAACCTCAGGCGTGTTGCTGTTGGCCAAGAAGCGCGCGGCATTAGTGGCCTTACACGAACTGATGCGGCCAGACAGCGAAGCCAGCTCCAATGCCACTCGCATGAACAAACGCTATCTGGTATTGGTGGCGGGTGTATGGAAAAATAAGATACAGCACGTCAAACTGGCGCTGCAAAAAAACGTGACCGAGGACGGCGAGCGGCGCGTGCATGTGGAAGAGGGCGGCGTGGCGGCGCACACGATTTTTCGTTTGAAGCAACACTACGGCGAATACACCTTGCTCGAAGCCGAACTGAAAACCGGGCGCACGCATCAAATCCGCGTTCATCTATCGCATTTGGGTTTTCCCATTTTGGGCGACGACAAATATGGCGATTTCGACTTGAACCGGCAACTGATCAAACAAGGTTTGAAGCGTATGTTTTTGCATGCGTGGCAGGTCACCTTGCCGCATCCCGTGACAAGCGAAACGCTGAATCTTGAAGCGCCGCTACCCATAGAGCTTGAAAAATACTTAAATAAAATCAATTAGTTACATATTAACCTTAAACCATGACTTCATATGACTTAATCGTGTTCGACTGGGACGGCACCTTGATGGATTCGACTGCCATTATCACCATGGCGGTGCAAAATGCCTGTGCTGATTTGAATTTGCCGGTGCCGTCGCAAAAAGACGCAAGTTATGTCATCGGCCTCGGATTGCGCGATGCTTTGTTGCACGTCGCGCCGAGTTTGGATCCGTTGGATTATCCGAAAATGTCCGAGCGCTATATCCATCATTTTCACGCCAATGAAGAAAACATGCCGCTGTTCGAGGGCGCAGAAACGCTGCTCGCAGCGTTGCGCGCGCAGGATTTCCTCGTCGCCATTGCCACCGGCAAAAGCCGCAAAGGGCTGGACCGCGCGTTGGAAAAAACCAACATCGGCCATTATTTTCACTCATCACGCTGCGCCGACGAATGCCACTCCAAGCCGCATCCGGAAATGTTGCACGATCTGATGAGCCAATTCAGCGTCAGCCCACAGCGCACGCTGATGATCGGCGACACTACGCACGATTTACAAATGGCGATTAACGCCCAGACGCACGGACTCGGGGTGACCTACGGCGCGCACCCGAAACATGAATTGCAACAACTCAACCCTATCGGTTTGATAGACGATATAAAGGAATTCGCCCCATGGCTGGCGAAGCGCGTTTAATCTGCCGCTCGGACGAGTTGACCGAAGGCGGCAAAGGCATGCGCTTTGAATTGCCCGGCTCGAAACGACCTATCGCCGCCTTTGTCATACGCTACGACGGACGCGTGTTCGGCTACTGGAATATGTGTCCGCATGCGGGCACGGAACTGGATTGGCAGCACGGCGAATTCTTTGACGAAAGCGGCTTATACTTGATGTGTGCCACACATGGCGCGGTATTCGCGCCGGAGAATGGCTATTGTTTAGGCGGCCCGTGCGCGCGGCAAAAATTGATAGCGTTGGATGTGTTTGAACGTGACGGCAATGTTTATTTAATGAACGACTGAATGAGGACACCATGAGCGACGACAATCAAACTCCGCAACCCACCAACAACGGCAGCAACTGGGAGCGCGGTGTGCTGGAAAAACTGGCGCTCAGTTCGCTTAACGAGCAACGCAAAAGCCGCAACTGGGGAATTTTGTTCAAGTCACTCGGCTTTTTATATTTGTTTATCGCTCTGTTCGCGCTGATCAGTTTGTTCAAGGGCCATAGCGAAAAAGGACTCACCGGCAAGCACACTGCCGTGGTCGAGTTGAAAGGTATTATTGCGCCCGACACTGGCGCATCAGCCGACCGCGTCATCGAAGGACTGCAGCTCGCGTTCAAAGACAAAAATGCGCAGGGCATTATTTTGCGCATCAACAGCCCCGGCGGCAGCCCGGTACAAGCGGGCTATATCAACGACGAAATTGCGCGGCTGAAAAAGAAATATCCCGACAAGCCTTTATACGCTGTAGTGCAGGATATCTGCGCTTCGGGCGGCTACTACGTCGCCGTCGCCGCCGACAAAATTTATGTCGATAAAGCCAGCTTGATCGGTTCGATAGGCGTGCGCATGGACGGCTTCGGCTTAACCGGCGTAATGGAAAAAGTCGGTGTCGAGCGCCGCTTAATTACTGCAGGAGAAAACAAAGGGTTCCTGGACATGTTCTCCGCCGTCGATCCGAGGCAAAAAGAATATGCACAAAAAATGGTCGGCGAGATACACCAGCAATTTATCGACGTAGTAAAAATCGGACGCGGCGCACGATTAAAAGAAACCCCCGACATGTTCAGCGGCTTAGTCTGGACCGGCGAAAAAAGCGTGCAGCTCGGATTAGCCGACGCCATGGGCAGCGCCGACTACGTCGCGCGTGAAATCATCAAAGCCGAAGAAATGATCGACTACACCCCGCAAGATAATCTGGCCGATCGTTTGTCCAGACGTTTTGGTGCGGCGGGTGCGCAATCGTTGATGCAGGGATTGGGGTTGGAAAGCACGGGATCAGGCGGGATTAAGCTAAGATAAATAGTTTAATTTAATCAAGTAGTTATGTAGGGCGCGCCGTGCTCACGCGTAGGACTCTCAGTTTCGTCACCAATTTGCAGAAGGCATCGAATGTCCAAACTCCTTCCCCCTTGACGGGGGAAGGTTGGGATGGGGGTGCTGGTTGGATTTTTCTTGGCTGCATGAGCCAAGCCCTGAACCAGATTGCCGGAGGTAGCCCGGCGGCTAGTCACTTTTTTGCCTGGCCAAAAAGTAACCAAAAAAGGCGAACCCGCCGCGCTGCTTTTTGTATTTGTTTTTTTGTCGCGCTATTTCTGCTGCCTAGCGGGCGTCGAGCACAAACTCGCTGGCACCTTCAATTCAAATCTTATTCACCGTGTAGCTCAAACATGTGCTCGCCGACGGCCCCCGCTAGGCAGCAGAAACAGCGGCGGCGCAGATGGGTGGGCGTTTCTTGCTTCGACGGCGCGGTTGGGTAGTCGTAGCGTGCGCACTGCGCACGAACCAAGGTTCATGTGAGTTATTTTGCGCTGTGCTCGGATGGACATTTTCGTG
>JAYVGF010000092.1:0-9225 GCA_043772415.1 Betaproteobacteria bacterium | reverse complement strand
CTTTGCCGGTCGATTGGTAATTCTTGTGGATTTCGTGTGCAGCCGATAAATAATACGGCCCGTTGCGGTACATCACCGCGCCCGACAGCATGCGCCCCCGGTTAATCGCGTCTTCGCCCGTGCCTGCCGCTAAACGAGTGCTGAATCCGCTCAGGTTAGGCGACCAGTATTGGAGCACGTTACGCTGGCGGCGCTCGAAAGAGAAGTTATTGTCGGCACCAGCTGTTCGCGCCCCGTTGCCCATTATCGTCTGATAGGACTCCATGCCCAGAGACAGGAAGATATCCAAGTCCGGCCCGTTGGTAATATTTTTGTACGGCGTATCCCATTGCCCGGCGATCACAGTGCCGAACTGGCCTTCAAGGCCGACGCCGCTGTTGCGTGATGCCCATGCGGTAGGGGCGCTGCCATCCTGAGGTATGCCGGATTCGATCTGCCACAGGGCTTTGAGCCCGTTAGCCCCCAAATTCTCCGTGCCGCGAAAACGCACGTAGGACGAATTGCTCGACAAACGCTTCTGGCTAGTACCCGGCGTGCCGTTGGTAGCATCGCCGGCTTTGACGTATTCCGCCGCTACGTTGAGACGTCCGCTGATAATGACGCCGCTGTCATCGGCTTGGGCCGCGCCAGTCATCATCGTCGCGGCAGCTATTGCTGTAAGGGTAAAAAGTTTTTGCATGATTGGGCTCCAGTGGTTTGTTATGTGTGCAAATGAATACGGCTACAGGTTAATCATATGAATATAAATCGATTTATCCAAGAAAAATTTGGCTTGTTTGGGCGCTTGCATGGCGATAAAGTTCGGTTGTTCGATATCCAATATAACCATTTGAATATATTGATTTTTTTATTATTGACTGTATGGAGGTTTGTTGTATTTTGCATACATATCGTTTCGGCATTTTATTTATTCAATCAACAGCGCCGCCACCACGCGGCGACCTTCTGCCAATAAAACATTATAGGTGCGGCAGGCTGCGGGCGTATCCATGACTTCAACGCCGATGTGCGCGGCAGACAGCGCTTGTGTGATGGAAGGATGCAAGAAACGAAATGTCGCGCCGCTGCCGAATAAAACAATTTCCGGCGCCAGCGCGAGCAAGTCGCGAAAGTCTTCGCTTGCGAGCGAGGTAAAGCCCGCCGTCGCCCAAGGTTGAAGGATTTGTTCCGGCGTGACGATGGCTGATTGCGTCAGCTTCCGGCCATTGAGCAACACAAAACCTGCGCCGTAACCGGTAAAGGCGTTTTGTTCTGTAGGAGGTGCGAGATGTAATTTCATAGTCTATTCATTGCTGTAGCAGAGGGCGTCGGTTACAATCGTACACTTTTTACGGCGGCATTTCTGCGCCATTGATGCCCGACGAAGGACACCGCGATGAGCGTGATTACACTTCCCCAGACTGAACCCACACCCGTCACCTCCCATGCCGTACTGAAATCGGCCAAGCTGGCCGGTATCGCCTATGACATCCGCGGGCCGGTGCTGGACAAGGCGCGGGAAATGGAAGAGCAGGGTCACAAGTTGATCAAACTCAATATCGGCAATGTCGCGGCGTTCGGCCTTGAACCGCCGGATGAAATCGTGCAGGACATGATCCGTAATCTGGCCGGTGCATCCGGTTATACCGACTCCAAAGGTTTGTTCGCGCCACGCCGCGCCGTCGTGCATTACACGCAGGAAAGAAATATCAGCGGCGTCACCGTCGATGACGTCTATCTCGGTAATGGCGCGTCAGAATTGATTATGATGAGTTTGAATGCCCTGTTGAATGCCGGCGATGAGGTGTTGATTCCGTCACCGGATTTCCCCCTCTACACGGCTTCGGTAGGACTCGCGAGCGGCACGCCAGTACATTATTTGTGTGACGAAAAATCCGATTGGATGCCGGACATCGAAGACATCAAGCGCAAAATCACGCCGCATACCAAAGCCATCATCGTCATTAATCCGAATAATCCGACCGGTGCCTTGTATCCTGAATCTGTATTGCTGCAATTAATCGAAATCGCGCGCCAACATAAGCTTGTGGTTTTTGCCGACGAGATTTACGACAAGACTTTATACGACGGTAATACGCACACCAGCATGGCCTCGCTCGCGGACGATGTGTTGTTTGTGACCTTCAACGGACTATCGAAAAATTACCGCGCTTGCGGTTACCGCGCCGGTTGGATGGTGGTGTCGGGCGCGAAAAAACACGCCAAAGATTACATCGAAGGTTTGACCATGCTTGCATCTTTGCGATTGTGTGCCAACACACCGGGGCAGTTAGCCATTCAAACGGCGCTCGGCGGCTACCAAAGCATCAAGGATTTAGTCGCACCGACTGGCAGGCTGTGCCGCCAGCGCGACTTGGCGTATGACTTGCTCACCGCGATTCCCGGCGTCTCATGCGTAAAGCCGAAAGCGGCGCTGTATATGTTTCCCAAGCTCGATCCGAAAATGTATCCGATCAAAGACGATCAACAATTCGCGTACGAGTTATTGTCGGCAGAAAAAGTATTGATCGTACAAGGCACCGGTTTTAATTGGGCCAAGCCGGATCATTTCCGTGTAGTGTTCTTGCCTAACTCGGACGAACTCACCGACGCCATCCAACGCATCGCCCGTTTCCTCGCTGGTTACAGTCAGCGCCACTCTTAAAAATATTAAATATAATCAAATACTTATGATGAACCCCATAAACGTAGGTTTACTCGGTTGCGGCACAGTTGGTAGCGGTACATTTACTGTTTTACAACGTAACCAGCAAGAAATTATGCGTCGCGCCGGACGCGAAATCGTGATCAAAATCGTCGCCGATAAGGACGTCGAAAAAGCGCGCGCCTTGGTGAATGGTGCGGCTGAAGTGATCGACGACGCATTCAAAGTGGTGGCGCAAAAAGACATCGATATTGTCGTAGAGTTAATCGGCGGCACCGGCATTGCCAAAGATTTGGTACTGAAAGCGATAGAAAATGGCAAGCATGTGGTTACCGCCAACAAAGCCTTGATGGCCAAGCACGGCAACGAAATT
The DNA here is from genome assembly GCA_043772415.1 of Betaproteobacteria bacterium. Lineage (GTDB taxonomy): Bacteria > Pseudomonadota > Gammaproteobacteria > Burkholderiales > JBEEJL01 > JBEEJL01. The sequence goes on along the minus strand of JAYVGF010000092.1, from coordinate 6,208 downwards.
TTTGCCGCTGCGCAGAAGAAGGGCGTCATGGTCGCATTCGAAGCCGCCGTCGCGGGCGGGGTGCCGATTATCAAAGCCTTGCGCGAAGGCCTGACGGCGAATCGCATTGAATGGATCGCCGGCATTATCAACGGCACCAGTAATTTTATTTTGAGCGAAATGCGCGACAAGGGCTTGTCATTTGATAGCGTACTGAAGCAAGCGCAAAAACTCGGTTACGCCGAGGCCGACCCGACTTTCGATATCGAAGGCATCGACGCCGCGCACAAGCTCACCATCATGTCCGCCATCGCCTTCGGCATCCCGATGCAATTCGACAAGGCCTACACCGAAGGCATCGGCAAACTGACCAAGCAGGATATCGAATACGCTGAGCAACTCGGCTATCGCATTAAGCTGTTAGGCATCACCCGCCGCGCCAAAAACGGTATTGAGTTGCGCGTACATCCGACCTTGATTCCGATGCGTCGTTTGATCGCCAACGTCGAAGGCGTGATGAACGCAGTGCTGGTGAAAGGCGATGCCGTCGGCGCCACAATGTATTACGGCGCAGGCGCGGGAGCCGAGCCGACGGCATCCGCCGTGGTCGCCGATCTGGTGGACATCACGCGTATGCACACCGCCGACCCGGAACATCGCGTGCCGCATCTCGCATTCCAGCCTGACCAACTCAGCAACACGCCAATATTGCCGATGGACGAAGTCGAGACCTCGTATTACCTGCGCATGCGCGTGCAAGATAAACCCGGCGTGTTGGCGGATGTAACGCGCATCCTCGCTGATTTGAATATTTCCATCGACGCCATGATCCAAAAAGAACCGGGCGAAGGCGAGAAGCAAACCGATATTATTTTGCTCACGCACATCACGCAGGAAAAAAACATCAACGCGGCGCTGGCAAAAATTGAAGCGTTATCAACCATCACCGGTAAAGTTACCCGTATCCGCCTCGAAGAACTCGGCAGAAATTAAAAAAATAATATGAAATACATCTCCACTCGCGGCGGCATGCCGCCGCAAACATTTACCGACATTCTTCTTGGCGGACTCGCGCCCGATGGCGGTTTGGCGATTTGCGAAAATTATCCTAAAGTCAGCGCAGAAGAACTCAAAGCCTGGCGCGGTTTAAGTTACGCAGACTTGGCATTTCAAATCATCAGTAAATTCGCCGACGATATTCCTACGAATGATTTGAAACAAATCATCGCCAAGACTTATACGGCAGAAATTTATTGCAATGGCGATCACGCTGACGACATCAGCCCGCTGAAGACGCTGGAGCCGGGTTTGCATATTTTGGCGCTGTCGAATGGGCCGACCTTGGCGTTCAAAGACATCGCCATGCAGTTGCTCGGCAATTTATTTGAATACACGCTGGCGAAAAATCAGGCCGAACTGAATATCCTCGGCGCCACATCAGGCGACACCGGGTCGTCGGCCGAATACGCCATGCGCGGCAAACGTGGCATACGCGTGTTCATGCTGTCGCCGAAAGACAAAATGAGCGCGTTCCAGACGGCGCAAATGTTTTCGCTGCAGGACAAAAATATTTTTAATATTGCCGTCGAAGGCGTATTCGACGATTGCCAAGATATGGTGAAAGCCGTCAGCCGAGATGCCGAATTCAAAGCGCAATACAAAATCGGCACGGTGAATTCGATCAACTGGGCGAGGGTAATTGCGCAGGTGGTGTATTACTTCAAAGGCTATTTTGCTGCGACCAAAAATAACAGCGAGCAAGTTTCTTTCGCCGTGCCGTCAGGTAATTTCGGCAACATCTGCGCAGGCCATATTGCGCGCATGATGGGTTTGCCGATCTGCAAATTGATCTTGGCCACCAACGAAAATAATGTGCTGGATGAATTTTTCCGCACCGGCATTTACCGCACGCGGACCTCAGCCGAAACACGCCAGACCAGCAGCCCGTCGATGGATATTTCCAAAGCCTCCAACTTTGAACGCTTTATATTTGATCTGATGGGCCGCGACGCGAAAACCGTACGCGGCTTGTGGCATAGCGTCGAGACGCAAGGTTCGTTTGATCTTTCCGGCAGCGAATTTTTCAAGCGTATTGCCGATTACGGATTTGTTTCCGGCACCAGTTCACATCTTGATCGTCTGTCGATTATTCGCGGCGTGAAAGAAAAATACGGTGTAGTGATAGACCCGCATACCGCAGACGGCATCAAAGTCGGCATGGAACATCAGGAAGAAAATATTCCGCTGATTTGTCTGGAGACGGCCTTGCCGGCGAAATTTGCCGAGACGATACAAGAAGCTTTGGGCGTAGAGCCATCGCGTCCGCAAGCGTATAAAAATATTGAAATATTGCCGCGAAAGTTTGATGTCATGGTGACTGATGCGGAAGCGATCAAGCAATATATTGCCGCACATAATTGAAAATATTTGTAGTGTTGTGAGCCTGTTGCTTGCAAAATCTGTTGATTTCCGCTATAAAATAACCTCTTGATTATATTGACTAATTAGAACAAGAACACGGGGCATACTATGCATATTCTTGAGCTCACATCCGAACAAGGTTTGTTGCTATTGCCGGAGCATTTGGCTAACGCGGAAGCCGTGCATCGCCAATTGCGCCCGCAAATGCCGGAAAATTATCTGGAAAAAATGACGCGCGTATTTGCCAATGGCGGGCGCATGATAGTCGCGGAGAGCGAAGGCAAAATTGGCGGCGTGGCCATCTATCGCATATTTGATAACACCGCGTTTGATCGCCAACTGTATGTGGATGATTTAGTGACGGACGAATCATTGCGTTCAAAAGGCATTGGCCGCGCACTACTGAATTTTTTGCAGGAGAAAGCCAGAACGGAAAAATGTGGCTCGGTCGCGCTCGACTCCGGCACGCAACGCCAGCGCGCCCACCAGTTTTATTTCCGCGAAGGGTTTCTCATCCCTTCATTTCATTTCGGCAAGGCTGTGGATTAATATTTATTTAGCCGGGTCCGGTTTCGAGTCGATTTTCTTTTCAGTTTCAGGTTTGGCGGCAGGCTTGGGATCTACCGGGTCGTCTGCCTCTTCCAGTTCATCCAGTTTTTCCTGCGGCACTTTTCCGTCATAAACTTGTTTCAAGCGTCGCTGCAAGTAAGCATCGCGCACGAATACGTAAGGATCGAGCGCCGCTTCTCCCAGCACATTCGACGCGCCTAGTAATGACGCGCGCGTGACCACGCCGTCTGCGGCGTAGATGCTGTATTTTGCCGCATCAGGTGTGATGTAGCCGATGGGTTTCAGCGGTGCGTCGGCCAAACGGCCTGCCGAGTCGCGGATGGTACTCGGGCCTAACACCGGCAGGACAAAATAAGGCCCTGAAGGCACGCCCCATTTACCCAGCGTCTGGCCGAAATCTTCGTCGTGTTTTTCCAGCCCGGCGTCTGCCGCAACATCCAGAAAACCACCCAGACCCAACGTAGAGTTAATCAGAAACCGTGAAGTATCGTAGGCCGCCTGCTGGAATTTAAGTTGCAGCAGACCGTTAAACACCACGGGAATTTCGCCGATATTACTGAAAAAATTCCTGAAAGCTTTTTTCAGCGGTGAGGGAGTGATTTTGTCATACGTCCGCGACACCGGTTTGAGTACCGCTTTATCTACGCTGTCATTAATTTTGAACATCGTGCGGTTATAGGACTCCAGCGGGTCCATCTTGCTGGTGGGGCCTTTTACGCTGACGCAGCCGGTGGTCAGCATGGCGATTGAGGCGAGAAGAAAAAATTTCAAATAGGCGTTACGCATGCTTGTTCCTTTTTTTGGTGCGGTGGGGCGGGTTTGTGTTTGTCGGAGCTGACGGGAAAAAGTTTCGTCGGAATGTTCAGTTCATGCTGAATCGCATGGATAAATCAACGGCTTTGACGTCTTTAGTCAATGCGCCGATGGAAATTCGGTCCACACCGGTTTCGGCATAACTGCGTACATTGGCGAGGGTAATGCCGCCGGAAGCTTCCAGCTTGGCGCGGCCAGCGTTAAGTTTGACCGCTTCGCGCATCAAGTCCGGCGTGAAATTATCCAGCAGTACCAGTTTTACGCCGGCATTCAATGCCTCGGTAAGCTGGGACAAATTTTCCACTTCAATTTGTACGGTGACATTTTTCGGCGCGCGGGCGAACGCTTGGCTAAGTGCGGAGGCAATGCCGCCAGCCGCCATGATGTGATTTTCTTTAATCAAAATACCATCGAACAAGCCGATACGATGATTCATACCACCACCACACTGCACCGCATATTTTTGCGCCAGGCGCAGGCCGGGCAGGGTTTTGCGTGTATCGAGTATATGTGCGTGGGTGCCCGCGATGGCATCAACATAGCGGCGCGTGACAGTAGCGGTAGCCGATAAGGTCTGCATAAAATTCAGCGCAGGGCGCTCGGCTGAAAGTAGTGCGCACGCACTGCCGCTGATGTCGCATAGGCTTTGATTGGTGGATATTTTGTCGCCGTCTTTTGCATGCCATGTAAGGGTTACTGCCGGATCGAAGGTACGAAAGCAACGTTCAAACCAGAGCACGCCGCACAGTATCGCGTCTTCGCGTGTAATGACGGTAGCCTTGCCTTTTTTGCCGGAAGGGATCAGTCCAGCAGTCAGGTCGCCATCGCCATAGTCTTCCTGTACAGCGGTGGCGACATTGCGTTCAATTTCTGTCGATAAAAGTTTGCTAAGGGGCATGTGGATGGATTAGACATAGTAAAGTGGACATTTTACCCGAATTCACCCTTACGGCGCGGGGGAACACACATTTAGCCGTTGACTGTAGTCATCCCAGTCGTTAATCTGGTGTACGGGTCAAGCTTTGCAACTCATTGGAGAATGCCATGAATCAATTCAAGAAAATGACCAGTCTGATGTTGATCGGCAGTATGTTGACGATCAGCCTGCCGATGCACACTGTCCATGCAGGCATAATAGGCACGGATGTTGTTCTGGCTCAGCAGGAATCAAATTTACTGCGAGAAAAAGTGAATAATTTTCTACAGCGTGACGAAGTCGCTACTGAAATGCACAAGCTGGGTGTGGACATGACTTCGGCAAAGCACCGCGTGGATGCGATGACCGACCATGAGTTGCAGCAAATTGCGGGCAAACTCGACCAGATGCCTGCCGGTGGCGAAAGCATAATTGGGGTGTTATTTACCGTGTTTATTATTTTGCTGATTACCGATATTCTAGGTTTGACCAAGGTGTTCCCCTTTACTAAATCGATACGCTAGGATGCTTGCATGAAAAAAATATTAGCCCGCCGCGTTGCGGGCTTTTTTTTGCTGCTGTTGATAAGCGCATGTGCCGCGCCGCAAACACGCCAAATACAAAACCAAACGCCTGCCGGGTTGCCGCAGAAGTTTGAGTTAACGCAGGTGCCATTTTTCCCTCAGGAAGCTTATCAATGCGGACCGGCCGCCCTAGCGACGGTGCTGAACGTCGCGGGCTTTCCTGTTCAACCGGATGCGTTGACCAATCAAGTGTATTTGCCGGAACGTCAGGGTAGCGCACAAGTGGAGATGTTGGCAGCGGCGCGGCGTAATGGTGCCTTGGCCTATGAGCTTGCGCCGCAATTAAGCGATGTCATCAAGGAAATTGCCGCCGGCAATGCCGTGTTGGTATTGCAAAACCTGGCCCTCAGCTGGTATCCGAAATGGCATTACGCCGTGGTCGTGGGTTACGATATTCCACGCAGCGAAATAATATTGCGCTCAGGTTTAGAGCAAAGACAAGTATTGTCCATGGACACCTTTGAGCATACCTGGGCGCGCGGCCAACGCTGGGCCGTAGTCGTGTTGCCACCCGGTAAATTGCCCAACACTGTTGGGCGGGATACGGCGTTGAAATCGGCAACCGCACTGGAAAAAACCGCGCAAAGCAAAGCTGTACAAACTTATGCCGCGGTACTGGAGAAGTGGCCGACCGATGTCGTCGCGTTAATGGGAGCAGGCAACACCGCCTATGCGAGTAAAAATTTAGTGGGTGCGGAAGATTATTTCCGCCGCGCCATTCTCTATCATCCCGATTCTGGTGACGCATGGAATAATCTGGCGCAAACCTTGGCTGATCAAAGACGTCTAGTAGAGGCGCACTACGCGATTAAAAAAGCGATTCCCCTAGGCGGCGCTAACCTTGATCTATATCAAAAAACCTTGGCAGAAATTGAGCATGCTTTACTAAAGGCGCAGTAACTTTCATACGAAGCTTGAACTATTG
>JAYVGF010000091.1:0-2818 GCA_043772415.1 Betaproteobacteria bacterium | reverse complement strand
CATATTTCGTGCCGGGCGAAGCGGCGCTGATGGCGATTACTTCCGCTGCACTGCGCGGCGTTGATGTGAAGCTGTTAGTACCCAGGCGCGGCGACTCAGCTTTCGTCACGGCTGCCGCCCGTTCGTATTACGACGAATTATTGCGCGCAGGCGTGCATATATTTGAATACACCGAACGCATGCTACATTCCAAAACTTTAGTCGTCGATGACGACTTCGCCCTTATCGGTACCGCCAACTTCGACAACCGCAGCTTCCGCCTCAACTTCGAAGTTTGCGCCACGGCGCACGGTGAACATCTCAACGCACAATTGGCGAAACAATTCCAGAAAGATCTCCGTTCAGCGCAAGCCGTGCGCCTCAATCGCGCCCCGGCACCATTTCATATGCGCTTATTCGATGCTACTGCACGGCTTTTTTCACCGCTATTGTAGATTTAATGTAACTATCTGAATATATTGAATTTTTTATTAGTTCGCAGGTAAACGATTTACGCGCTAAGGCGTTATTTCAGCAGCAGTTTTCCGACCGATTTAATGGATAGCGAGGCGATGATGAATAAATTTTTAACTACTGGTATTTTGCTGATCGCCCTGCCATTTGCAGCGTCAGCGCAAAATGAAGCGCCTGCGGACAAGCTCGAAGATAAATTGCCCATCGAAAAAATCTTCAAAGGCAAAATCAGCGAGGCGGACATAGATGTTCTCGCCAACGCATTCAAATCTGCGCTTGCTGGCAAAACCGTTGTGCTCCCTGACGATTTCAAGCAGCGCATACTCGGCATCGCTGAAAATATGAAAGCCGAAATCACGCCTTTGATGGGTAGCTTGATAGACGAAATGGCAAAGTCTGCCAAAGAAACGGTGCGCGGCGAAAAAATCTGAATTCAATTTATTGAGGCAAATCAAAAACGGCTGGCTCATCCAGCCGTTTTTTTTAATTTCTGACCATTACCGTCATTTATGCTTGTTAACATCGGTTGTGTAAAATACTGCTTTCATTCTCACTCAGAGGTCAGCATGTCAGACAAAATCCTGTTCCGTAGCGGCGAAGCTACCGTATTCGCCAAGCCCGGCCAATTCACCGATGCGATGCCGGAAATTTTAATCGGTGATGTGAGCGGGCCAGTGGGCCAGGCCTTCGCCAATATGATGGGGCAGACTGCGGGTCACACGCGCATGTTCGCCATCCGCGCGTGTAACCAGATGGTGAAACCGGCGACGATGATGGTTCCGAAAGTGACGATTAAAAATAGCAAAATGATCGAGCTGTTCGGCGGCGTGGTGCAAGCCGGCACGGCCGACGCGATCGTCGATTGCCTGATAGAAAATATTTTGCCGCGCGATCAAGCTAATAATCTGTGCATCATCAGCCTGGTGTGGATAGACCCGCAAACGTTGACCGACCCGAATCTGGACTTGAAAGATATGTACCGCACCAATTACGAAGCGACCAAATTGGCCGTGACCCGCGCGATGCGCAATGAGCCTAGCGTGGAAGAACTCATCGCTAAACGGCATACGATGAAACATGAAATGTACGACCCGGCGGCGTAAAACGGCTTTTGGATAAAATACGGATCACTGTATTGCCCTGTAATATGCCCACTACAATTTTTTGCATTCAGCAGGGTGTTTTTGGTCATAATGGCGCACAAGGTATTTGTATCCGTACGGATCGCCGCCAACTTGAGGAAAAATTATGAAGACTCTATTCAAATTATTTTTTGCGCTTGCACTTGCCCTGCTCCTCGGCGCTTGTGCCGGCGGCTTGCAGCAAATATTGCCCGGCTCGCTGACGCTGACGCCGGCGCAACTGCAAAACACTTTGGCAAAAGGTTTTCCCTACACTAAAAGTTATCTCGGCTTTATTGATGTTACTTTTGCCAACCCGCAGCTTTCCATGCAGCCCGATACCAAGCGCATTTTGAGCGGTATCGAAGCGTCATTCAAAAATCCGCTCACCGGCACGCCTTACTCGGGCAAGCTGAATATTTCCAGCGCGCTGGGTTACGACCCGGTTTCGCGTTCAGTCTTGCTAAAAGAGCCGCAATTGGAAAATCTGGATTTCCCCGGCATGTCGTCTAGCCTCGTCGGGCAGCTGACTAAAGTAGCGAATTTAGTTGCACAGGAAAAACTTAAGGAATACAAAATCCACAGCTTTGAAGCGGGCGAATTGAATTTCTTCGGCGTACCTTTAGAACCCAGAGGCATCGAAGTCACCGCCAAAGGTTTGCTGGTCAACTTGGTGAAATAATTGTAGCCACGCGAAGGCCGCTGCCAGCGGCTTTTTAGTCGCCTCATGTTACTTGCCCATAATAATCGCGGGCTATAATGCCAAGCATATGTCAGATATAAAATAATTCATGGATCCGGTTCTGCTGTTAAAAGCATTTATCCTCGGGGTAGTAGAGGGCGTAACCGAGTTCCTGCCGGTGTCGAGCACCGGGCATTTGGTGATCGCCTCGCAACTCATGAGCATGAAGGACGAGCGCACGGATTTATTTTTGATCGTGATTCAGTTCGCGGCCATTTTAGCGGTGTGTTGGGAATACCGTGCGCGTATTTTCAAGGTTTTGAACAGTATTCTGCACGACGAAGAATCGACCAACTTGTCGCGCAATATTGTGGTGGCATTTTTGCCCTTGGCTATTTTGGGCTTGTTGTTCGGTAGTCAGCTGAAACACCTATTGTTTGCCCCGGTGCCGATTGCCATTGCGTTTATCGTCGGCGGCGTGGTGATTCTGTGGGCGGAGCGGCGCGAACACACAATCACCGTGAACGAAGTGGAAGAGATGACGTGGAAGGACGCGCTGAAG
>JAYVGF010000090.1:0-5271 GCA_043772415.1 Betaproteobacteria bacterium | reverse complement strand
CGTGTAAAACTCGGTTTAGTGCTTAATGCGACGATGTATCTTGTTGCGGCAAGGTTCGGTCATGCAACCGAATACGCGGCGTGGCTGCGAACCGGCTGGTAATACCACTGGCGCGGGCCAGCATTTGTCGAGCATCTCCGCTGTGTAAGCCACTTCAAAGTTTTCGGCTTTGATTACGACTTCTTCGGATATTTCCATTTCGTTCATTTTGCTCATTTCGTTCTCCCTCTATTCTTAAGCGGTTTTTGGTGAATGGGAAAAATTCCCTTGCTGACGCTTTATTATGAGCAACTTGAATGCCAATTAATAAAATCAATATAATCATATAGCTATTAAATATAGTTAAAGTAATACTGCCGTTGCACGACAGTAAATAAGACGTAAAGCGTCAGTTTGTGATGATTTTCACAACAAAAAGTGTGATTTATGTCACACAGCAGAATAGAAAGGGGATTATGCGACCGGATTCTCGCGTCTACGAGAATCCGGCGATAGAGGCTTAGGAAAGATGGGGCAACAAACGGGCAAGCGTGGTCTCTCGACCCAGCAAGCTTATTACTGCATCAATTGAAGGGGTATGAATTTGTCCGGCGACGATGATACGTAATGGCATGGCGAGCTGGGGCATTTTCAATTTATGCTCTGCCACGGTAGCTTTCACCAAAGCCTGCAAAGACTCCCGCTGCCACGAAGTCGCCTTCAATTTTTCAGCAAAATCCAATAGCACGGGCTTCATGGCTGGCGTGAGGTGCTGATCGAGCAAGGCTTGATCAGGTTGAGGCGCTTGGTAAAAATAATGCGCGGAATCCGCCAGCTCATTCAGCGTCGTCGCACGTTCTTTTAATAGCGCCATCACATCGGCCAGAATAGGCATAGTGGTTACGGTAACGCCGGCCCTCTCCAGCAGCGGCTTCACCTGTTCAGCCAAAAGCTGATTATCCGTTGCCTTTATATAGTGCTGATTCAGCCAGAGTAATTTATCCGGGTCGAACTTCGCAGCCGACTTACTAATATGTTTCAAGTCAAACCACTCGACAAACTGCTGCAAGGAAAATACTTCTTCATCGCCATGCGACCAGCCGAGCCGCGCTAAATAGTTCAGCAGTGCCTCAGGCAAAAAGCCATCTTCCGGATATTGCATCACCGACACAGCACCGTGGCGTTTCGACAGTCGTTCACCATCTGAGCCGAGTATCATTGGCACATGGCCGAAATGCGGCATGTCTGCACCTAACGCCTGGATGATATTGATTTGGCGCGGCGTATTGTTCACATGATCGTCGCCGCGAATCACATGAGTGATATTCATATCGAGGTCATCGACCACCACCCCGAAGTTATACGTCGGCACACCGTCGGCACGCATGATGACCAGATCGTCCAGCTCGCGGTTATTGATGACGATAGTGCCTTTGACTAGATCGTCCCACACCACATCGCCTTCATCCGGGTTGCGAAAGCGTAACACCGGCTTCACGCCAGCAGGCTTGGGCAAATTGCCGTCGCGCCAACGCCCGTCGTAACGAGGCTTGTCTCCCCTCGCCCGCTGCGCTTCACGCATTTGCTCCAACTCTTCCTTGCTGGCGTAACACCAATAGGCCTTGCCACCGCGCAACAATTGCTCGGCGACTTCCTTATAGCGATCCAGCCGTTGCATCTGATAAAACGGGCCCTCGTCCCAGTCCAGGCCCATCCATTTCATCGCCAGCAAAATCGCGTCTATGGATTGCTGAGTCGACCGCTCAACGTCAGTATCCTCAATACGCAAAATAAATTTACCACCGTGGCGGCGCGCATACGCCCAGGAGAACAGCGCCGTGCGCGCGCCGCCAAGATGTAAATAACCGGTAGGACTGGGAGCAAAACGGGTGCGTATCATAGTTATAACCAGCAAATACCAAAAGCGCTATTTTACGCGAAGCGCGCTGTAAACTCCCGTAGATTTACATGAACGAAAATTGACCGGACTTCCAGAAATATGCTGTAATTTACCTACGGCAAAGCATTAACCGGGCGGTTAGCTCAGGGGTAGAGCACTGCCTTCACACGGCAGGGGTCGCTGGTTCGACACCAGTACCGCCCACCAGTAAAATCATTAAGTTGCAAACTACTCACTTCTATTTGTTTTTCTCGAAAATTTGCTATTAGGGACAATTTTGGGACGCTAAGCTGTCGGACAACGTGCCAAAGGCTGCGCCTAAGATATTTTGCCGTGATCGGCGCCCGTTCGCATACCATGTTATCTGTTGGATCAGTTGAACCCGTCGGGACAGCCGTGGCGCAAAAGCTGTACCTCAAACCAGGTTTTTTGCTGCTCTGTTTTACTCGCCTATTCGCGTCGTCAATTCTGTTCCGCCCTGATTTCTGGTGCTATTCACCTGCGTACTGACCGGCCACGCTTGCAAAAATTGAGCATCGTACTCACGCATCATGGATTTCACGACAACCGCTTTAGTTTGCGGAGCCAGCCAATCGGCCCAATGATTTTCAGCAATGATCACGGGCATACGGTCATGTATCGTTTCCAATAGAGGATTGGCGGACGTCACAATGATGGTGCAGGACTCAATGATTATGCCGTCACCTTTCCACTCTTCCCATAATCCAGCTAGCGCCAAAGGTTGCCCATCTTTGGCTGAAACATACCAGGGTTGCTTTGCCGTTGGCGTCGCCTGCCATTCGTAATAGCCATCGACAGGAATCAGGCATCGGCGTGTTTTGTATGCGTTACGAAATGTCGGTTTCTCGGCGACGGTTTCTGCGCGCGCATTGCTGGTGGCAAAACTAATTTTGGATTCTTTCGCCCACGACGGCAGTAAACCCCAAGTCAGCGGCAATAGTTCGCGTTCAGCGTTGGGCCTTAAGCGTATAGCTAGTATCTGTAACGACGGTGCGATGTTGTAACGCGGGCTGAAATTTTCCGGCGGGCGAATATTTTCGTCTGATACGCCAAACCGCTTGGCAATGAACTTCGGCAGTGTTTTTTGGACGATACGGCCACACATGACAATCCCCTTGGAATCTGCTATCTTGATTACTGTTACGTTAATCAAATTATAAATTATGAAATTAAATCAACAACATGGCGGTAAACGGCCGGGCGCCGGGCGCAAACCGGGTAGCGGTAAATGGAAAGAACCCACGGCAACTATCCGCTTGCCCGTCAGTGTCTGCGCCTCTTTGCAAAATAAGCTGAATGTGTCCGAACGGCAAGCCCCCGGTGAAGCTTATCTACCCGCGCTCCATCCTGTCGTGTTGCAACTGCCCCTTTATTTGTCGAAGGTCCCTGCGGGCTTTCCCGCGACGGCTAATGACCAAGTCGAGCGCCGTATAGATTTGAATACAGCACTGATAAAAAATAAAGACACCACTTTCATGGTGACCGTCAAAGGCGATTCCATGACCGGTGCAAATATCCAGGACGGCGACATGTTAATTGTTGATCGCTCCATACCGGCTAAAAGTGGTCGCATCGTCGTAGCGGCAATACAGGGCGAAGTCACTGTGAAACGCTACAAAATCAAACAAGGCGAATCCTGGTTGTTCCCCGAAAACCCAGCTTATGAACCAATGCACATCACCGCCGAGAGTGATTGCACGATATGGGGTGTGGTGACACAAGCCATCCACCCACTTTGAGCAACCCTTAAATATTCATCACTGTCATCAAATGAACGCCTCCCTCGATACCTTGTTACAGCGCCCCGATATCTGGCGCTTCGGCCAACTGCCCTCGCGCACACGTGCATCGATCAGCACCGGTTTCACCGCGCTCGACCAGGCCTTGCCCGATCGTGGTTGGGAACAAGGTGCGCTGACGGAGGTATTGAGTAACGAACAAGGTATAGGCGAACTATCGCTGTTAATGCCGGCCTTGAGTCAGGTGTCGCAATCAGGCAAAGGCATCGTGTTGGTGGCGCCGCCCTTTATTCCGTTTCCCACGGCATGGGCCGCGCATGGCATCAATCTACAGCATGTTGTCATGGTGCGCGCACGCGAACAGGATCAGCTATGGGCCATGGAGCAAGCGGCACGTGCCGGTGGTTGCGGCATGGTCATCGGCTGGCCGGCAAACCAGCATGGCCTCGGACTGAATTACCCAGCGCTGCGCCGGCTGCATGTCGCCGCCACCGCCGGCGGTAGTACGCTCATTTTGTATCGTCACTTACCTGCGGCAGATGAGGCTTCACCTGCGCCGACGCGGATGGCTGTCAGCGCACGTAACGGCTATCTGCAATGTCGTTTGATCAAGCGGCGTGCGTCACTGCTATCAACCGAATTAACATTGCCCATCTACCCTGCCCATTGGGCGCGCCGCCGGAATGAAATATCGGAAACGGAACGGGCAAATAGCAATTTAATCACTGCACGCCAAGATACATTTACGCTCCTGCCATTTAGCGGTACGCCCGCTTCTTTGCAGCGACATGCACTGCGCTGAGTATCATCATGCTGTGGATTGCGCTGACCCTGCCCGAATTGTCTCTGCAGATTGCCGAGCGTGGCAGTGATACGGCTCACCCGCTGGTCATTGCCAACGGGCCTGATAACCGCCCTGTCGTTTTCGCTGCCAACCAATCCGCCCAACTCGGCGGCATTCATCGCGGCATGGCCATCGCCTCGGCGCGCACCTTGGCGAACGATTTACACATCATGCAGCGTGATGCAGGGTATGAACATGAAGCGATACATAATTTCGCCTGCTGGGCGAGCCAGTTCACGCCCTATGTTTCACTCAAACAAGATGAAGGCGTGTTGCTCGAAGTCGCGTCCACGCTACGCCTGCACGGAGGATTGGGATCGCTGCTGATTAAACTCAGGACAGGTACTGACCAACTTGGCTATCACGTCGCCTGTGGCGTCGCGCCTGCACCGATGTCCGCATGGCTATTCGCCAAGGCGCGCGAGCAAGATATGCGGGTACGCGCCTGCACCGATATCGCCGAACTGGAAGCGCGCACCGCGCAATTGCCTTTAAGTTTATTAGATTGGCCGCAAGAAACATTGCGCAAACTGTCGGGACTTGGGATTACGCGCATAGCCGATTGTTTGGCTCTGCCCGCCGATGGTTTCAGCAAACGCTTTGGCCCCGATCTCTGGCTGGATTTGCAACGCTTGCTGGGCCGCTCACCGGACCCACGCGCGTATTTTGTGGTGCCAGAAACCTATCGCGCGCGCACTGAATTTGGTTTCGAGGTCAATGATGCTATGGCACTGCTGTTTCCGTTGCAACGTTTATTGTCGGAAATGGAAGGTTTCCTGCGCGGCCAT
>JAYVGF010000089.1:0-3043 GCA_043772415.1 Betaproteobacteria bacterium | reverse complement strand
TGGCGCTGTTCCATTCGTTTTGGTTTACGCCTGCGATCGACTCGTTTAACCAGGTTCTAAAGCATGACGCCGAATGTGGCATGGCGCATTGGGGCGTTGCCTTCATGACGATGGGTAACCCTTTCGCCTGGCCCGCAAACCCGAATGCCATGAAGGCCGCAGCCACCGCGATGGAAAGCGCGCAACGCATAGGCGCGAAGACCGAACGCGAGCGCGAATATATCGCGGCGCTTGGAGCGTTGCTGAAGGATAGTGAATCAACTGAACAGCGTGTAAGGGTCGTTGCATTAGAAAAAGCCATGGCAAATCTTGCCACGCATTACCCGCAGGATGACGAAGCGCAGATACTCTACGCACTGGTGCTGGACGCAACGGCTTTGCCCAGCGATAAGACTTTTGCTAATCAGTTGAAAGCGGCCGCTATGTTGGAGCCGCTGGTAAAAAAATTACCCAACCACCCCGGCGCAACGCATTACCTGATCCATACCTACGACTACGCCGAGCTGGCGGAAAAGGGTTTGCCCGCCGCGCGCGCCTATGCGAGCATCGCGCCTTCGGTACCGCATGCATTGCATATGCCATCGCACATATTCAGCCGTGTCGGTCATTGGCCTGACATGCTGGAAAGCAATCGTGCTTCCTATCTGGCTTCAAAAAATGAACTCAAACAGGCGACGCCCGGTGTCGGTTCCTACGACGCTTTGCATGCCATGGATTACATGGTGTTCGCACACCTGCAGCAGGCGCAAGACAAAGCAGCCAAACAGTTGTACGACGAAACAATGGCAATACAGAAGGTCAACGTAGAAAATTTTGTCGCGGCGTATGCATTCGCCGCCATCCCTTCGCGCATGGCGCTGGAAAACGGTGATTGGAAACAAGCGGCAGCGCTCAAGTTGTCGCCGGGCGATTTGGCCTGGAACAAGTTTCCCCAAGCGGAAGCCATCTTGGTATTTGCCCGAGGTCTGGGTGCGGCGCGTAGCGGCGATGCGTCTGCAGCGCGGCAGGATGTTCAGCGCTTACAAACACTCAAAGACACCATGACGGCGGCGAAAAATAATTATTGGGCGAGCCAGACTGCGTTCCAAATCCAGACCGTTAATGCCTGGATAGCACTGGCCGAGAAACAAACCGATGATGCGTTGAGGATGATGCAAGCGGCGGCAGAGGCGGAGGAGGCGAGCGACAAGCATCCGGTAACGCCTGGTAATGTTGTACCGTCACGCGAACTGTTGGGCGAAATGTTGATGGCCACCCATCAACCAGCAAAGGCGCTGGCGGCATTCGAGCAATCGCTTAAGCGCGACCCCAATCGATTCCGCGGCCTTGACGGCGCGGCTCGCGCAGCGGAAGCGGCAGGCAATCCAAAATTGGCGGGGGACTACTATGCCAAGCTGTTAAAGCTTTCTAAGGAAAGCGATACCGAGCGACCGGAACTGGTGAGGGCAAAACAATACCTTGCCGCGCGCTGAAGCGGCAAAGCGATGGCTACAAAATCAGAATGACGCGGAAGTCATTGACGTTTGTGCACGTCGGGCCGGTGACAATGACATCATCCAGAGCAGAGAAAAACCCGTAGCCGTCATTGTTTGTAAGTAATTGTTTTGATTGAAGTTTTTTTGCTTTCGCGCGCGCAAGTGAATCGGGCATTAACAGCGCGCCAGCATTAGGCTCCGAGCCATCAATTCCGTCGGTATCGCAGGCTAGGGCGAACACGTTTTCCATTCCATTTAGCTCGATCGCCAGCGACAATAAATATTCCGTGTTACGCCCGCCACGTCCGTTACCGCGCATGGTGACGGTGGTTTCACCGCCGGAGATTAAAGCGACGGGCGGCTTGAACGGTGATTGATGATGGCGTATCTGTTTCGCCAACGCCGCATACACTTTCGCAACGTCGCGTGCTTCGCCGGTGACGCTGTCGCCTAAAATGACCGGTGTAATCTTTTGCGCTTGGAAAAAATCCGCAGCGGCTTGCAAGGATAATTGCGCGGTGGCAATGACTTTATTTTCTACGCGCGCGAAAATTTTGTCGCCGGGCTTGGGCGTTTCGGCGATGTCGCCGCGCGCACCTTTGGCCAGATAATTTTGTATGCTGGTCGGCGCGGATACTTTGAAACGTGCGAGAACATCAATCGCATCAGCATAAGTGGTTGGGTCCGGCGCGCAAGGGCCGGAGGCGATGAAGGTCGGCTCGTCGCCGGTGACGTCGGAAATCAGCAGCGCACACACCGGCGCTTTGCTTGCGGCGGCGAGTTGACCGCCTTGGATTAACGAGAGATGTTTACGCACTGTATTAATTTCTTGTATCGTCGCGCCGCAGTTGAGTAAATCTTTGGTGACCGATTTCAGATCGGTCATGCCCACGCCCACTACAGGCAAACTCATCAAGCTTGATCCGCCGCCGGAAATCAGCGCGAGTAATAAATCATTTTCACCGAGTGATTTCACCGCGTCGAAAATTTCCCGCGCCGCTTGTTCGCCACTTTCATCGGGCACAGGATGGCCGGCTTCGATGACGCGGATTTTTTTGCCTATAGCATTTTCTGGGCTCAGGCTGTGGCCGTAGCGGGTGATGACCAAGCCTTCTAATGGTTTGTCAGTAGGCCAATGGTCTTCCACGGCTCTCGCCATAGATGCTGCGGCTTTGCCTGCGCCTACAACGAGCGTTCGTCCTTTGGGTGGTGCAGGTAAATGTTGAGGAACAATTTTCAGTGGATCGGCTGCAGCTAATGCGGCTTGAAAACTTTGGAGTAATAGTTTGCGGTTAGTCATGGCGATTTATTGGTTGCAATGTGATGAGATTATTTTACAGCTTAGGAAAGTGTTTCGTCATAACTTTACGACACCGAGAAAGAAAGTCCCCCCTTTTCAAGGCAAAGGTGGAAATGTCGTCGCGTCACTAATCGTAAAGTTCTTGATGATTGAAATGCGCTGGGCTTATCAGCCCCAGCCTACGACACACCACATTCCCTCCCCTTCAAGGGGAGGGTTAGGGTGGGGATGGGTGTAAGAACGATCTCATCAGTCTGTTACTTATGGG
>JAYVGF010000088.1:0-4154 GCA_043772415.1 Betaproteobacteria bacterium | reverse complement strand
GCAACCAATCAATATCGGTTCAACCATCATAAATCGCACGTCTTACATCGAATGCCTATCTCATGACCTCAGACACAAAAAGCATCATCAAAGAAACTCGCGCATGGGTAGATCGCGCAGTGATCGGCCTCAATCTCTGTCCATTCGCAAAAGCCGCACAAGTCAAAAATAAAATTCGTTATGTGATAAGCGAAGCGAGAGACGCAGATGCGCTGCTCACAGATTTGTGCGAAGAATTGCATGTATTAGCCGAAGCAGCACCAGAACAAGTTGAGACCACGCTGTTGATTCACCCTTACGTGCTGACCGACTTCCTCGACTACAACGATTTTCTTGATGTCGTCGATGCGGCGTTGGAAGAATTAGAATATGACGGAGTTATCCAAGTCGCGAGTTTTCATCCGCAGTATCAGTTCGCCGATACAGATGCAGACGATGTCACCAACGCCACCAATCGTTCGCCCTATCCGACATTACATTTGTTGCGCGAAGACAGTATTGATAAAGCGGTGGAAGCGTTCCCCGAAGCGGATAAAATTTTTGACACTAATATGCACACGCTGAAAAAACTTGGTGTTGATGGATGGGCCGCGCTACAAAAACAGTGTAAAAAAGATGCTGAGCCTGATTGAATTATGTGAACTGCGAATATAAATTTATTCAATTTAATAAAATAGATACATCGTTCCATCCAGCCCGGTGAAATTCAATGCATAACTTGCCTGCTCGCGAACTATCGGCTTGGCGTGGAACGCGATGGATACGCCAGCGGCCGCTAACATTTTCAAATCATTGGCACCGTCGCCGATGCCGATGACATTTTCTTTTTTCAATTTTAATTCAAGGCGAATTTTTTCCAGCCAATCGGCTTTAGCTTGCGCGTCGATAATCGGGCCGATCAGTTTGCCGGTGAGTTTACCTTCGATAATTTCCAGTTGGCACGAAGCGGTGTAATCGAGTCCGAGCCGCGCTTTGAGGCGTGAGGTGAAAAAAGTAAAGCCGCCGGATACCAATAGTGTTTTGACGCCGAGCGATTTGGTTTTCGCCAATAATTTTTCCGCGCCGGGCGTGAGTTGTAATCGTTGGTCGTAAACCTGTTGTAATGCAGATTCATCCAAACCTTTAAGTAAAGCCACGCGCCGGGTAAGGCTTTCGGTAAAATCCATTTCACCGCGCATGGCGCTGGCGGTAATTGCGGCAACTTGCGGCTTGATGCCTTGCATGTCGGCAATTTCGTCGATGCATTCGATGGTAATCAGCGTCGAGTCCATGTCCATTACCAGCAAGCCGATATTTTTCAGAAGTTGGTTCTTGGGGACAAAAGCAAAATCGAGCTTGGCAGTCTCGCAATGACTCGTTACCGCGGCTTTACTTGCGATGTCCGCATCAGCGAGGCGAAATGCTTCGGGCGTAATGTTTTCTATCGCCTTTGCACCGGAAAGTTTAGCAAGCTGCTTCAAGTCTTGGGTAAAAATATCTGCGCCTTGAATAATCAGGTTCACGATAAATCCTTGATCAGTATTTTGATATGGTTTACGCGTTCGCGCACATGCTCGGTTGGCACGCTCATGCGCAGGCGATCTTGCCCGGCGAGCTTGATGTGTTTTTTGCTCTGTTGGATAAGATGAATAATCCGGTGCGACTCCACTGGCGGCTTGGGCATGAATTGCACCGTGATGTTATCGCTGTTCGCGTCAATTTTAATGATGCCCAAGGGTTTGCTCAGGATGCGCAAGCGATGCGTGTCGAACAGCACTTGGGTCGGCTCCGGCGGCAATCCGAAGCGGTCAATCAGTTCTTCCTGCATCGCGGTGAGGTCATCGATAGAGCCGCAATTGGCGAGGCGTTTGTAGATCACCAAGCGTTCGTGCACATCGCCGCAATACGCTTCCGGCAATAGCGCCGGCGCGTGCAAATTAATTTCCGTAGTGATGCCGAGCGGTTGCGATAGATCCGGCTCTTTGCCTTCCTTAAGCGATTTGACTGCGGCATCGAGCATGTCGGTGTAAAGCGAAAAACCGATATCCTGTATGCCGCCGCTTTGCGAATCGCCCAACACTTCGCCTGCGCCGCGTATTTCCAGGTCGTGCATGGCGAGATAAAAACCCGCACCGAGATCTTCCATCATCTGAATCGCTTCGAGGCGCTTTTTCGCACCGCTGCTCAAGGCTTCGTTCGGTGGCGTGAGCAAATAGGCATAGGCTTGATGATGCGAGCGCCCGACGCGGCCGCGCAGTTGGTGCAACTGTGCCAGGCCGAAACGATCAGCGCGATGAATGATAATAGTGTTGGAAGTAGGGATGTCGATACCGGTTTCGATAATGGTCGAGCACAGCAACACGTTGGCGCGCTGGTGATAAAACTCGCGCATGACATGTTCTAGCTCGCGTTCGCGTAGCTGGCCATGTGCCACGAGGATGCGCGCCTCAGGCAGCAATCCGGCGAGCTTCTCATGCATGTTCTGGATGGTTTCGACTTCGTTATATAAGAGGTAAACCTGCCCGCCGCGTTTAAGCTCACGTAGTACCGCCTCGCGCACCAGACCGGGTGAGTATTCATGCACAAAAGTTTTAATCGACAAGCGCTTTTGCGGTGCGGTGGCGATGACGGAAAAATCGCGCAAGCCTTCGAGTGACATGGCAAGCGTGCGTGGTATCGGTGTCGCGGTGAGCGTCAGCACATCGACTTCGGCTCTTAATTGTTTTAATTGTTCTTTTTGGCGTACGCCGAAACGGTGCTCTTCGTCGATAATCACCAGACCCAAGTTTTTGAATTTCACATCTCTTTGGATCAGCTTATGCGTACCGATGACGATATCGACTTTGCCTTCAGCCAATAGTTTGAGCGAATCGGTTTGCTCTTTAGCCGAGCGAAAGCGCGACAGCTCGGCGATTTTGATCGGCCAATCGGCGAAGCGGTCGGAGAAGTTATTGAAATGTTGTTCCGCCAGCAGCGTGGTCGGCACCAGAATGGCGACTTGTTTGCCTGCATCGACCGCGAGGAACGCTGCGCGCAACGCCACTTCGGTTTTGCCGAAGCCGACGTCGCCGCACACCAGGCGGTCCATCGGCTTGCCCGATTGCATATCTTTCATCACCGCCTCGATAGCGGCTTGCTGGTCGGGTGTTTCTTCAAACTCAAATGTCGCGGCAAAAGTTTCGTAATCTTGCTGCTTGAACGGAAAGGCAAACCCTTCGCGTGCGGCGCGCTGGGCGTAAAGATTCAGTAACTCAGCGGCGGTGTCGCGCACTTGCTGCGCGGCTTTGCGTTTAACTTTTTCCCATTGGCCGCTGCCGAGTTTATGCAGCGGTGCGTTTTCCGGCGCCGCGCCGCTGTAACGGCTGATAACGGAGAGCTGCGATACCGGCACATACAGTTTGTCGCCGCCGGCATATTCGAGATGCAGGAATTCGGTTTCGCCTTCGCCGAAATCCAGATTCACCAATCCCATAAAGCGGCCGATGCCGTGCTCTGAGTGAACCACCGCGTCGCCGGTTTTTACTTCGGCCAGATCGCGCAACATACCTTCGCTGCTGACACGACGTTTGTCTTCGCGCCTGCGCGTTTGTTTTATTTGCGTCGCATACAGTTCGTTCTCGGTGATGATGGCAATATTTTCATCATCGAGTATGAATCCGTTGGTAAGCGGCGCAGCGGCGAGGCCGAATTTTTTCTTGCTGTTGATGAACCCTGCAAAATCATCGAGCAAATCCGGCGTGAGTTGATGTTCGGATAAAAACTGCGCCATGGTTTCACGCCGGCCCAAACTCTCAGCAATCACTAACACGCGCCCATTAAAATTATTAATAAAATCAAATAGTTGCGATACAGGTTGAGGCGAGCGCCGATTCACTTCCAGCTTGGGAAGCGCAACAATACCGCTGGAAGGTAAGGCCGTAGTAGCGGCGGCCATTTCTATGCGCGCGAAGGGTTTAATGGTGGCGAAAAATTCTTCTGCCGGTAAAAATATTTCCACCGGCGATAACAAAGGTCGATCCGGATCGCCGCGCAATAATTGATAGCGCGATAAAGCTTCGCGCCAGAAATCCTGCGCCGCGCCCATCACGTCATGATGCAAACATAAAGTGGATTTCGGCGGCAGATAATCGGCGAGCGTGGCGGTGTGGTCAAAAAACAGTGGCAGATAATATTCG
>JAYVGF010000087.1:0-19965 GCA_043772415.1 Betaproteobacteria bacterium | reverse complement strand
AAAACCCACGATGACATGTCCCGCGCACGCGATGATTTGACACAAAATGGCTTGCCATCCAGTGTCATCACAATTAAGCCGAAAGGCTAAGGTCTATTTTTTGAATTGATGGAGAACGATATGAATTTGATTACATTCTTGAAGCAAGCAGCAATCGGCGCACTGTTACTCGGCGGCGTCAGCCTGTCTCATGCCGAAGCCCCTGCGCCAGTCGGCTACACTGCAATTAAAACCCCGCAAGCGACGCAAACACCGGGCAAACCCGAAGTAGTCGAAGTATTCTGGTATCGCTGCGGCCATTGCTTCGCCTTCGACCCAGCCATCGAACAATGGTCGAAGAATTTACCCAAAGACGTTTCCTTCCGTCGCGTGCCGGTGATGTGGGATGAGTCGCGCGTGCCTGATGCGAAATTGTATTACACCTTGGAAAACATGGATCTGCTCGAGCGTTTGCATAGCAAAGTTTTTAGCGCCATCCATAACGAAAACCTGATGGTGCAAAGCCAGGAAAAATTATTGGATTGGGTATCTGCGCAAGGGGTCGATCGTAAAGCTTTCGCCGATGTGTATAACTCGTTTTCCACCATGACTAAAGTCAACAAGGCGCGCGAATTGACCAAAGGCTACGGCGTGACTGGCGTTCCTGCGATCGTGGTGAACGGAAAATACCTGATCACCAACACCAGCGCCGGCGGTACCAATGAAGGCATGTTGGCCGTGGCGGATAAATTGATAAGCGGCAACAAAACTTCTGCCGCCGAAGCCGAACCGAAACAGGCGGAAGCCGCAGAAGCCAAGCCAGCGGAGAAAAAAGTGGCCAAGAAAAAAGCAGCCAAACATGTGGCCAAGAAAAAAACCGCTGAAGCGCAAGTCGCTGTTGCGCAATAATCGTTGAAGGCGCCGCTGAAAGTTTTTATCAGCGGCGCTTCCAGCGGCATAGGCGAAGCACTCGCCCGCCACTATGCTGAACAAGGCGCAACACTCGGTCTTGCCGCCAGGCGACCAGACTTACTGCAACAACTCGCTGCCGAATTTTCCTCTCCGGTTTCCGTTTACCCGCTTGATGTGCGCGATAGTTCGGCGCTGCAAGCTGCCGCGCAAGATTTCATTTCGCGTCATGGTGTGCCGGATATTGTCATTGCCAATGCCGGTATCGGTGTCGGTAATTTGACCGAGCATGCAGAAGACTTATCGCGTTTTCAGGATACGTTGGATATCAACGTGATGGGGATGGTGAAAACCTTCCAACCGTTTGTCACGACAATGCGCGAAAATAAATCCGGCACCTTGGTAGGTATCGCCAGCATCGCCGGTTATCGCGGCATGCCCGGTTCTACTGCTTATAATGCATCTAAAGCAGCGGCTATTTCTTATCTGGAAGGTTTGCGGGTTGAATTACACGGCAGCGGCGTCAAGGTCTGCACCATTTGTCCGGGATTCATCGCCACGCCGATGACAGAAAAAAATCCGTTTCCCATGCCGTTCATTATCAGCGCCGAAGACGCCGCCACCAGATTCACCCGCGTCATCGCACAGCAAAGATCGCACGCAACGATACCCTGGCAAATGGCGGGAGCCAGCGTGGTTTTGCGCCATCTGCCTAACTGGATATTTGATCGGCTATTTGCCCAGACTATACGCAAGCCGCGCAAGCCGGCTTAATCTGCGACGCACGGCCAGCATCGGTTTCCAAAATTATTGGCGGGAACTTCATACGCCTATCTTGCTCTAGTACTATACTTATATTCATCGCGTAATAAGGAAATCATCATGGACAGCAAAGCCATCAAACTCAGTCGCAGACAATTACTGAAAGGCAGCGTCCTTGCCGTCGGCGCGGCCATAGCGGGCACCACCGCCGCGCGCCACGCATTAGCGCAAGCCAAAGCCACCAAAGCCGCCTTTCAATATCAGGACAAACCCAAAGACGGCAAAAAATGCGCTAACTGTTCGCTGTATATTCCTGGTGCCAAGGGTCAGTGCAAAGTAGTAGAAGGTGACATTAGCCCGGAAGCTTGGTGTGTTGCCTATGTCGAAGCGCCGAAAAAATAATTTATTATTTCATCCAATAAAAAGCGCACATCCTGTGCGCTTTTTTATTTTTTGGGTTAGCCGCTGTTGCGCAACCCCGCGGCCACACCATTAATAGTCAAATGTATCGCTCGTTTCACCGCTTCATCGGCATCGCCTGCGCGATAGCGGCGAAGCAACTCGACTTGTAAATGATTGAGCGGATCGATGTAGGGCGTGCGATTGCGAATGCTGCGTAGTAACGACGGATTGGTTTCCAACAATCCATTTTGTCCGGTGATTTCCAGTAACGCGTCGCGCGTGGCATGCCATTCTTTTTCAATTCGCGAAAAAATTTCCTGGCTTAATTTTTTGTCGCTGACTAATTCGGCGTAACGCGCGGCGATGCCGAGATCGGATTTTGCCAGTACCATGTCCATGTTGGAGAGCATGGTTTGGAAAAACGGCCAGCGCGCAACCATGTCTTTCAATACCTTCACATCACCGTTTGTAACTTGTTGTTTATATTGAAGTATTGCGCTACCAAAACCGTACCAGCCAGGGATCATGGAACGGTTTTGGCCCCAACTGAATACCCACGGTATCGCACGCAAATCTTCGATGCGATCTGATTTTTTTCTGGACGCAGGTCGTGAACCGATATTGAGTTCGGCGATTTCGGATATCGGCGTGGCTTCACGGAAAAATTTAGTAAAGCCTTCGGTTTCATAGACCAAAGAGCGATATGCTTTGAATGCACTGGCACTCAAGGTCTCCATCACCTTAAAAAATTCTACCGAGTGTTCGACGCTTTCGTCGCGTTTGAGTAGCGTTGCTTCGAGCGTTGCGGCGGCGAGGGTTTCCAAATTACGTCGGCCAATTTCCGGATTGGAATATTTACTCGCGATGACTTCGCCTTGTTCGGTTAAACGGATTTGTCCGTTCACGCTGCCGGGCGGCTGCGCGAGGATGCCGAAATAGCTCGGCCCGCCGCCGCGCCCGACGGAGCCGCCGCGACCGTGGAACAAACGTAATTCGACTTTGTGTTTAGCGAATACCTTGACCAGTTCAACCTCGGCTTTATGTAACTCCCAATTCGCCGTGAGGAATCCGCCGTCTTTGTTGCTGTCGGAATAGCCGAGCATGACTTCCTGCGTGCGCGCGCGCGATTCGAGCAGTTGCATGTAGTACGGCAGAGAAAACAATGCGTCCATAATCGCGGCGCCGCCACGCAAGTCGGCAATGGTCTCGAATAAGGGAATTATGTTCATGTGTAACTTGGGAGACTCACCCGGATCGAGCAAACCAACTTCTTTTAATTGCAACGCGACTTCGAGTAGGTCGCTCACCGAGGCGGTTTTGGAAATAATATGATTCGGCATCGCGTCGCGGCCGAAGCGGCTATGGATGTCCGCCGCGGCACGGTAAATGCGGCATTCTTCCGCGGTTTCTTCCGTGTAGTCGATATGCGGCGATATCAGCGGGCGTGGGCTTTGAGTTTCTTTGAGCAAAGTTTGTATGCGTGCGTTTTCACCCAACGCAGAATAATTTTTCTCTACGCCAGCGCGCGCGAGTAATTCATGTACCGTGCGCTCGTGCGTATCGCTCACCTGACGCATGTCGAGCGGCGCAAGATGAAAGCCGAACACCTCCACTGCGCGGCGCAATGGATGTAATTTGCCTTGCGCGAGCCAAGCGGATTTGTGTTGATTGAGCGAATTGATAATCACGTCGAGATCCGCCAGCAAGGCAAGCGGTGTCGCGTACGCGGGGGCTTCCGCCACGGCAGGCGGGTTGACTTCCTCGCGCAACAAGTTACGCAGCGTGGCAGCCAGCCGCGCATACATGCCGGTGAGGGCGCGACGGTAAGGCTCTTCCGCGCGGCTGGGCGATTTATCTGGCGAAGCGTTCGCCAGATCACGCAAAGCGGGACTGATATCGACTAATTTTTCCGACAAACTCAGTTCGCTGCCGAGTTCATTGATGGTGTGTAAATAATAATGCAGCGCGACGGACGAATGACGCCCCATCGCACGCAAGGTCACATCATGCGTAACAAACGGATTGCCGTCGCGGTCGCCGCCGATCCAACTGCCGAGCCGGAAAAACGGCGGCAGCTTGAGGGGCTTGCCGTATGCGGCTTGTAATGCCGTTTCGATTTCGCCGTAGAGCTTGGGCAATTCTTTCAAAAACGTATAACGGTAATACGAAAGGCCGTTTTCGATTTCGTCATGCACACGTAATTTGAAGGTGCGCAATTCGCTGGTCTGCCACAACGTCAAAATTTCACGCTTGAGATCGTCTTCGGTTTCCGTCGCTTCGTCCGGCGTCAATGCCATGCGGTCGCGCGCATTCATCAAGCGCGCGATTTCAAGTTGGCAATCGAGGATACTTTTTCGCTGCACTTCGGTTGGGTGCGCGGTTAAGGTGGGCGAGACCAAAGCGTGTTGGAAAAATTTTTGCGTCGTGTCCGCAGTAACGCCGGCCGCTTTCAACTGTATCAGCGCGCGCGTCATACTGCCGACTTGCGGCTCGGAGCCGGCGATCAAATGCGCGCGGCGGCGGCGGTTATGGTGCAAATCTTCGGCGATATTAGCCAGATGGGAAAAATAACTGAACGCGCGCACGACGGAAATGGTGTTGCTGTTGGATAATTGATCCAGCGCTGCTTCCATTTGCCGCCGCTCTTCCGCGTCGGCATGCTTGCGGTAGCGCACGGCGGTCTGGCGGATGGTTTCAATCAAGGCGTAAGTTTCGTCGCCTTCCTGGCCGCGCAAGGTGTCGCCCAATAGTTTTCCCAGCAATCGGATGTCGTCGCGTAGCGGCTGGTCCTTGCTGGCCTGGTTGTGTTCTGTATTGCTATTCAAATCATTCATGGTTTAATTTTTTTCGTCGGCAAGTGTCGATGGCTGTCATGATAAAATCGTGTTTTGATTTCGCAGGCGCAGAAACCTTGGCTACTCCCAAACAACTGATTATCGCCTCGCGCGAAAGCCGTCTTGCCATGTGGCAGGCAGAATACATCCGCGATCGCGTATTGGAATTATATCCGCAAATGGACGTATCGATACTCGGCATGACCACGCGCGGCGATCAGATACTCGACCAGCCTTTGGCGAAAATTGGCGGCAAGGGCCTGTTCATCAAAGAACTCGAAGTCGCGCTGGAAGAAGGCCGCGCGCACATCGCCGTGCATTCGATGAAAGACGTGCCGATGAATTTACCTGAAGGATTTTCTCTCAGCATAGTCGGCCAACGCGAAGATGCGCGCGATGCATTCGTATCCAACGATTACGACACGCTCGACGCACTGCCGGCCGGTTCCATCGTCGGCACCTCCAGCTTACGCCGCGAAGCGCAAATCCGCGCACGTTATCCGCTGTTAAAAATATTATCGCTGCGCGGCAATGTGCAAACGCGTTTGCGCAAGCTGGACGAAAAAAATTACGCGGCGATTATTCTCGCGGCGGCGGGATTAAAACGCTTGGGCTTGGGCGATAGAATTAAAACTTTACTCACTCCAGAGCAAAGCCTACCTGCCGTCGGGCAAGGCGCATTGGGCATCGAGATTAAATCACAACTATATGATTATATTGAATTATTTAGGAATTTCGAATCCGCCTCCACTAGCGCTTGCGTGCTGGCCGAACGAGCTTTTTCGCGTCGCTTATCGGGCAGTTGCGATGTGCCGTTGGGCGGCTACGCGCACATTATCGAAAACGGCATTTTGCTCACCGGCTTTGTCGCCACGCCGGACGGCCAGCAAATGCTGCGTGCGAGTATGCGCGGCAAACGCAAGGACGCAGAAAAAATTGGCACCCATTTAGCCGAACAAATGCTCACGCTGGGCGCTGATAAAATTCTTGCTTCGCTGGAATCCTTAGCACGATGACCGCCCATTTACACGGCCTTGGCGTGTTGATCACGCGACCCGCAGCACAGGCACAACGATTGGCGGAAGCTATACGCGCCGCCGGCGGCGAGCCGCTGCTGTATCCAACCATAGCGATTGCCGACACCGATAAACCCGAAGCCGCGCAACAAATCTTGGCCTCGTTAGCCGGCTTTGATTGGGCCATTTTCATCAGCGCCAACGCGGTGGAAAAAACCTTTGCCTTCATGGCACCTGCTGTCTGGCCGGTCAAGGTAACCGTGGCCGCCATCGGCGCAGCCACGGCAACTGCACTGCAAGAACGCGGCGTAAAAAATATTTTCTCACCCGCAGAACCTTTCGACAGCGAAGCTTTACTGGCCTTGCCTGAATTTCAGTCGGTCAAAAATAAACGCATCGTTATTTTTCGCGGCCAAGGCGGGCGCGAAACATTGAAGCATACTTTGACTGAACGCGGCGCTGAAGTGGTGTATTGCGAAACTTATCGTCGGGTAAAACCCGAAACGCCCAACACCAAACTTACCCTTTGGACGGAACAAAAAAAAATCCGCGCTATAGACGTGATGAGCGGCGAGAGCCTGGTTAATTTACTCGACATGGCGGGCGGCGCTAGCACCGCGATCAAACAGATGACGCTGATCACGCACCACCCGCGCGTGAGTGAAATGGCACGCGCCGCAGGCTTTGCCCGAGTCTTCTTATGTGCAAGCGGCCATGAGGCATTGATTACTGTGCTGGAATCCCTATCTCTTGGTAAACTGTAATTATTTGCCTGCCAACAGAAATTCGCCCTATGCCTGATTCAGTCCCGGAAATCGCGCAAAGCAATACCTCACGCCGCAGAATGTGGTGGAAAAGCCCTGCGCTTTATCTGGCGCTGGCCGCACTGGGCTTCAGCGGATGGCAATACAAAGAGCAGACCGATCAAAACAAAACCTTGCAAGCGGAAGTGGCTAAACGTCTGACTGCGGACGAAACGCTGATCAGCCAGCTAAAAGCCAGCGCCGACCGAGCACGCGAGCAGGCGGAACAAAGCCAGCAACAAATTGTGCAGTTGGAAAATAAAATTGCTGAATCGCAAAACCAGTATATTTCCCTTGAAGCTTTATATCAGCAACTATCGAGTAATCCGGATGAAATATCGCTGGCTGAAGTAGAACAAACTATCGGCATCGCCAATCAGCAATTGCAACTGGCGGGCAATCCCAAGGCTGCGTTAATCGCGCTACAAGTGGCCGATAGCCGCTTGGCGCGTAACGACAAGCCGCAATGGATAGCCTTAAGAAAATCCATTAACGCCGACATGGAAAAACTCCGCGCCCTGCCGCAGGTGGATACGGTCGGTATGAACCTGCAACTGAACAACATGATCCTCGAATGCGACTCTTTTCCGTTTGTCGTTTCCGACGCTACGCCGCGCGACCAGCCTGCGGAAAAACCGGCCGAAGGATTGCTCGCGCGAATCTGGGAAGAAGCCAAGCTATTGGTTAAGGTACGCAAACTCGATGCGCCGGACCCCGCTTTATACTCGCCGACGCAAAGTTATTTTTTGCGCGAGAATCTCAAGCAACATTTGCTCTCGGCACGACTAGCACTGCTGGCGCGCGATGAGGCCAGCTTCCGCACCGACGTGAAAATCGCACATGATTTATTAGGCAAACACTTCGATACAGAATCGCAACCCGTCGTCGCGGCGATGAATATGCTCAAACATTTATCCGACAATGTGCTCGATATCGCTTTACCGGAATTGAACAGCTCAGTCGATTCGGTGAAGCGTGCGCGCATGGTGAAAGATAAGGCGGCCACCAAATGAAACGACTTTTCTGGTTGATTATTCTTTGCGTCATTGCCGTTTCAGCGGCACTATTTCTGCGCGACAATAATGGCTCGGTGCGCATACTCTACGGCTTGCGCCAAATAGATTTTTCCTTGAATCTATTTGTGTTTTTTTTACTTGCCGGGTTTGTGGCTTTTTACGTGTTGCTGCGAGCATTGACACATACGCTGCGCCTGCCCGCGACCGTACGCGCCTATCGGGAAAAATTGGCGCAAAAAAAATCCCTCAAAGATATGCATGACGCGATCAGTTCTTTTTTCGAAGGTCGCTACGGTCACGCGGAAAAAGCGGCAGCCAGTGCGCTCAAGCATCCTGAATCACACGCACTGTTATCAGTGATTGCCGCGCGCTCTGCGCATCAGCTTGGTGATTTTGACAAACGTGATGCGTATCTAAATCAAGCCGAACACCGTTCGCCGGAAGCCAGCCTGATGCGGCAAATGACCCAGGCAGAATTATTTTTGAAAGAGCGCCGCCTCGACGATGCGCTGGAAGTGTTGCAACGCGTACGCGCCGAGGCGCCGAAAAATGTGACTGCCATCAAGCTGGAATTAAAAGCACAAACATTGGCGAAAAACTGGGACGAAGCGCTCGCCCTAACCGCGCTGCTGGAAAAACGCGGCGCAATATTGCCGCAACATGCGACCCAAAATCGTTTCAACGCGCAACTGGGCAACTTGCAGCGCAAGGCGGAGGATCCCGCTTTGGTGCTCGCCTACTGGCAACAACTGCCGGGCGCAGACAAGCAAAATGTTACTCTGGCGTCATCTGCCGCGCGTAGCTTGATGGCTGCCGGGCGCCACGACGATGCAAAAAATATTCTCGAACAAACACTGGCGAAGGAATGGGATGCCAGTCTGATCCAACTCTACGGCGAATGCCGCAGCAGCGATTTGATCAAGCAAGTTGAGTGGGCAGATGCACAATTGAAACAAAATCCGCGCGATCCTGCTTTGCTGCTGGCTTTAGGAAAGCTGTGCAGTGAATTAAAATTGTGGGGCAAGGCGCAGAATTATCTCGACGCCAGCATCGCCATCGAGCCGACGCGCGAGGCCCATCTCGCGATGACCCGTTTACTGGAAAAATCCGGCCGCACGGATGAAGCAGCGCGGCATAATCGTAGAACGTTTTCTGCAGAAGACGAATAAAGCCTTCTGCTAATGAAACAAACTTTGACCGCCAGCAGTTGACTTAGCCTAAGCCACCGCCTAGCATTAAATCTGCGAACTCAATTCGCTTCACGGTAAATTTACCCCATCGTTTTACCACCCTCAATAAGGAGAACAGCATGGCTACTTCCGTCGCTCGTGTCACTGAAATTATCGCCTCATCACCCAAGAGTTTTGAAGACGCTTTCCAGGCTGGCATCAAACGTGCCAATAAAACTTTGAAAGGCGTGCAAAGTGCGTGGATTAAAGATCAAAAAGTATCCATCAAAAACGGCAAGATCGTCGATTACCGTGTGAACATTAAAGTGACGTTTGTGTTAATGGATTGATTATATTGAATTTTATTTGGGCGCCGCAATGAACATTGCGGCGTTTTTGTTTACCCACGCTCGTCGATCGTAGTTGATTGAAAACGTAACGCGCGGGTTGAGTTTGAGTCGAGGGGCGGAAACGTATGCCATATACGCGCGGCAGCGGAGTCTCAAAATCGATCCGCGCAGTAGTTTTGCAACAACCGCTAGGCTTTAGTGTGATCGACCGATACTGTAAACGGATCGGAATAAAATTCGTCTTCCGGCAACTTGCGTGTTTGTGTGAATGCGCGATGGCCGGCTTCCACCATCAAGGGAGCGCCACAGGCATACACTTGATAGCCGGTTAAATCGTCAAAATCATCGATTATCGCTTGATGCACAAAGCCGGTCCGGCCTTGCCATTTATCATCGGGCAAGGGGTCAGATAACACGGGAATGAAAGTAAAGTTTTTATGTTCGCGCTGCCATTTATCCGCCAGCTCGGCCATGTATAAATCTTCCCGCGCACGCACGCCCCAATACAACACCATTTCGCGTTCAATTTGTTTATGAAATGCGTGTTCGAGTATGCCCTTGATCGGCGCGAAGCCGGTACCGCCGGCCATGAAGATCATCGGCTTGTCGGAATCTTCGCGCAGGAAAAAACTGCCGAGCGGGCCTTCAAAACGCAGGATGGCTTTTTCTTTGAGTTCATTGAACACGAAATGGGAAAACGAGCCGCTGTAATTGCGGATATGCAGTTGCAGGAATTCGTCATCATGCGGCGCGTTGGCTAGTGAAAAACTGCGCCGCTTGCCGTCTTGCATCAGGATGTCGATGTATTGTCCGGCGAGAAATTGCAGGCGTTCGTTGGCGGGGAGCTTGAGCGAGAGTACCGCGACATCTTTTGCCGGACGTTCTATTTTTTGTACGCGGCAAGGCAATTTACGAATAGGGATTTCATGCAGGGCACCGACTTCGCGGCATTCGACGGTGAGCTCGCTCAACGGTTTGGCGCAACAGAACAGCGCTTTGCCCTCGCGCTTTTCTTCGTCGGTCAAGGTGCCGGCTTGATAGTCGCCGTAGTCAACTGTGCCGGAGACGATCTTCCCTTTGCATGAGCCGCACGCACCGTTACGACAGCCGTAAGGTAAATTTATATTATTGCGTATCGCCGCTTCCAGCACCGTTTCATCTGGTTGCACTTGAAAGGTATGTCCGCTGGGTTGTACCGTGACCGTATGTGTCATGCGAAGGTTCTCTGCTTAAATCCGTTAGAATCGTGTTATGAAATCAGTGCCAAGATTGCTCATTATCGGTTGCGGCGACGTTGCATTACGCGCGGCACCAGCATTACGAAAAAAATTTCGCTTGTTCGGTTTGACGCGCACGACAGAAAATTTTCCATCACTCCGCTTTCACGGCATTACACCCTTGCTAGGCGACCTTGATGTGCCTTGGACTTTGCGCAGATTGGGCGGTATCGCCGATTGCGTTTTACACACCGCGCCGCCGCCCAATCGGGGCGGCTTCGACACCCGCACACGCCATCTGCTGACTGCCCTGAGCAAGGGCGAAATGTTACCACAGCGCATAGTGTACATCAGCACTAGCGGTGTCTATGGAGACTGTGGCGGCGCAAACATTGATGAAACGCGGACCGTGAATGCACAAACCCCTCGGGCATTGCGCAGAGTCGATGCGGAGCGTCGCTTGCGCTTATGGTCTATGGAAAGCGGCTGCAGGCTGTCTATTTTACGCGCGCCGGGTATTTATGCCGCCGAACGCTTGCCGCTGGAGCGGTTGCATAAACGTATTCCCGTTCTGAATGAAGCGGAGGATGTTTACACCAATCATATTCATGCCGACGATTTGGCTGCCGCTTGTGTGGCGGCATTATTTTACGGACGACCGCAGCGCACTTACAACATCTGCGATGGCCAGGATAAAAAAATGGGCGATTACTTCGATCTGGTGGCGCAATGCTTTGGCTTGCAGAAACCGCCTCGCGTAAGCCGCCTGGAGGCTGAAGCTTCGATTGCGGAACCGGGCTTGTCATTCATGCGCGAATCGCGTCGCCTGCAAAATCGACGCATGTTGAAAGAGTTGCGTCTGCGGCTGAAATATCCGTCGGTAGATTTATTTCTGGCCGATGCGGCTGGCGCTTAGTTAGGTTCGCGACGGTATTGCCCTTCGATAACGTCTTGACGCGCAGCTTTAATCGGCGCCAACTGACGATTGGGCATCAGCAGTATGGTCAAGGCGATAAAATCACTGACGATGCCGGGGAATATCAATAGAGCGCCGGCTACAAAGCTGCGCCCGCTGTGGATCATTTCTCCCAAAGGAAAACGACCTTCCTGCAATGCCGAAGTAAAGCGGCCGACCATCGCAAAGCGGGTTTCTTTGATCAACGCGACCCCGGCCAAAGCAGCAAATACCAGCCATGCCGCCAGCCACCAATGCAATTCATGGGCAAGCTGAAGCAGGGTATAAATCTCCAGCACTGGAAAAGCCAAGAACATCAAAATAAATAAGTAGCGCATGAATACAGCCTTGAGTGTCTATCTATAGGTTGACCGGCGCAGGCAAGGATCGTTCTGCAAACTGCCGGAAGTATCAATTTACCACCTCCGGCGCAAAACTTAAATCGAAACATGATGAGCCGACGAAGTGTTGAACGGTTAAGCACTCAAAATATTTACCCAAGGAAAGGAAGCAACAACACGGATATTCTCGAATACACGAAGAGCAGCAAACCCAATGAGATAATATAACCTATTGATTATAATATGATTTTTAATTATTGCTGTTTGACCAATTTTTAATACAAAACATCAACGAATCTTAATATTCATTATCTATGACTTAAAATTGCCCAATTAGCATCATCCTCGCTTATTTTAATCAGTTAGTCATAAACTCAAAGGGTAAGCTTTTTCAATTTAGTTTCCTTTAAGCAAGCTCCTATCCATTTACGATGAGATTCTGGTTTATTTCCGTTAAAACTGGACAACTTCCGCTTATTAGCGGCAAAATAGCGGCATGAGAAAAATATTAATCCTAAACGGTCCTAATTTGAACTTGCTAGGTAGCCGCGAGCCAGCGGTTTACGGCCATGATACTTTGGCCGATATTGACCAGCGCCTGATGAACCAAACCAAAACAGCCGGCGCTTCAGCGGAATGTTTTCAAACTAATGATGAAGGCGCGCTGATCAATCGTGTTCATCAAGCAAAAAAAGACGGGGTCGATTTCATCATCATTAACCCCGCTGCTTTTACGCATACCAGCGTCGCCTTGCGTGACGCGTTGGCGGGTGTCGACATACCTTTTATCGAAGTACATTTATCCAACATCCACGCCCGCGAAACGTTTCGCCACCAGTCGTATGTTTCAGCGCTCGCGGTCGGTGTCGTCACCGGCCTCGGGGCGGCCGGCTATCAACTGGCGCTGACCTACGCGTTGGCACACCATACCTATAAGAAGGGATAAACCATGGATTTGCGCAAACTCAAAACCTTGATCGATCTGGTGGAACAATCGGGCATCGCCGAACTGGAAATTACCGAAGGCGAAGAAAAAGTCCGCATCAGCCGCTCGACGCCGCAAACTCAGCAGGTCCTGATGACTACCCAGACCATGCCGGCACAGCAAATGCAATCACCTATCGCCAGCGCCGTAATTGCGCCCGCCGCTGTCGCGCCGGTAATAGAAGGGCATACCGTCAAGTCGCCCATGGTTGGCACCTTCTATCGCACCTCGGCCCCGGGCGCGGATGCGTTTGTGAAAATCGGCGACACGGTCACCGAAGGGCAAACTTTGTGCATTATCGAAGCCATGAAATTGCTCAATGAAATCGAATCCGATAAAGCGGGCGTGGTGAAATCCATCCTGGTGGAAAACGGCCAACCGGTCGAATACGGCCAACCTTTGTTCATCATCGGTTGAGCGCGGATTATGTTTGAAAAAATACTCATCGCCAATCGCGGCGAAATTGCTTTGCGCATCCAGCGCGCTTGCCGTGAAATGGGGATCAAGACTGTTGCGGTACATAGCGAAGCCGACGCCGACGCAAAATACGTATTGCTGGCCGACGAATCGGTTTGCATCGGGCCCGCACCATCATCGGCCAGCTATCTCAACATTCCCGCCATCATCAGCGCGGCGGAAGTGACCGACGCGCAGGCGATCCATCCGGGCTACGGCTTTCTATCGGAAAACGCTGACTTCGCCGAGCGCGTTGAACAAAGCGGCTTTGTTTTCATCGGCCCGCGCGCCGAATCGATACGCTTGATGGGCGATAAAGTCAGCGCCAAAAATGCGATGAAAAAAGCCGGCGTGCCGTGCGTCCCCGGTTCGGAAGGCGCGTTGTCGGACGACCCGAAAGAATTGAAAAAAATTGCCGCGATGGTCGGCTATCCCGTCATCATCAAAGCAGCCGGTGGTGGCGGTGGACGCGGTATGCGCGTGGTGCACACCGAAGCGGCGCTGGTCAACGCGGTAAATATGACGCGCGCCGAAGCACAAGCCGCGTTTAACAACCCTGCGGTGTACATGGAAAAATTTCTCGAAACGCCGAGACATATCGAAATTCAAATTTTGGCCGACCAGCACAAAAATGCTATCTATCTCGGTGAGCGGGATTGCTCGATGCAGCGCCGCCACCAAAAAATTATCGAAGAAGCGCCTGCGCCTTTCCTCAAGCCGCGCATCCGCGACAAAGTCGGCGAGCGTTGCGCCGAGGCCTGCCGCAAAATCGGTTATCGCGGCGCGGGCACCTTTGAATTCTTATTTGAAAAAGATGAATTCTTTTTTATCGAGATGAACACGCGGGTGCAAGTCGAACATCCGGTGACGGAAATGATTACCGGCGTAGATATCGTGCAAGAACAAATCCGCATCGCGGCGGGCGAAAAACTTCGCTACCGACAAAAAGATATCGTGTTGCGCGGTCACGCTATCGAATGCCGTATCAACGCCGAAAATCCCTATACTTTCGTGCCGTCACCCGGCCGTATTACTCAATACCATACGCCGGGAGGACCCGGCATACGCGTCGATTCGCATGCGTTCCACAATTATTACGTGCCGCCGCATTACGATTCGATGATCGGCAAAATCATTGCGCACGGCGACACGCGTGAACAGGCGATGGCGCGTATGCGCACCGCGTTGTCGGAAATGGTCATAGAGGGCATCCAGACCAATATTCCGTTGCATCTGGAATTAATGAGCGACGCGGCGTTCATCGCCGGCGGTACCAGCATTCATTATCTGGAAGACAAACTCGCCGCCGCGAAAGTAGCTAAATAATGTCGCTGTTTAAAGCCTAAGTTGCCTTGGCAATCCTTATCGCTGGTGACCGACGCGGCAACGGCTGATGCACTGGGCGACGCCCTGCAGCAACTCGGCGCGCTATCGATCAGCCTGGAAGACCCTTCTGCAGGAACCGACCAGGAGCAAGCGCTATTCGGCGAGCCCGGCTCGGAGCCGGAGGCTTTGTGGAACCAGTGCCAACTGGTCGCGCTATTCGAACAGCACGCCGATGCTGCGCTGATTTTGCGTAACGCCTGTGCGGAACTAAAAATCAACGCGCCGGAAAAATTCTCCGTGAGCGTAGTGGAAGAACAGGATTGGGTGCGCCTGACGCAATCGCAATTTGACCCTATAAGAATTTCTCCGCGCCTTTGGATAGTCCCGACGTGGCATGAAGCGGTGGACAAAAATGCCATCAACATCGCGCTCGACCCCGGCGTCGCCTTCGGCACTGGCAGTCACCCGACCACCCACTTATGTTTGCAATGGCTAGATGAGCATATCCAGGGCTGCGAAAGCATCCTGGATTACGGTTGCGGTTCGGGGATACTCGCCATCGCTGCGCTGAAACTCGGCGCGGCGTCGGCGCATGGCATCGACATCGACGCACAAGCCGTGGTCGCGGCAAAAAATAACACGCAACAAAATCAGGTTGCAGCGAGTTTTTCCCTGCCGGAAAAAAATAGCCAACAATCTTACGACATCGTGTTGGCGAATATTTTGTCCAACCCACTCAAAGTGCTCGCACCCTTGCTCGCCTCATATACCAGGCCGGGCGGCATGATCGTGCTCTCCGGCATACTTGAACCGCAATGGCAGGAAGTCGCGGCCTATTACCAAGCCTGGTTCAATATGGCACACTACGCGGAAAAAGACGGCTGGGCTTGTCTCAGCGGCAAGAAAACGCTTACAGCATGAGCCTACCAACATGAGCATGACAACCACTTGCCCGAAGTGCAACACCAACTTTCGCGTGACCAGCGAACAGCTGGCTGCGCGCGAAGGCAAGCTGCGTTGCGGGCGCTGTGCCCATGTGTTCAACGGCTTCATGTATCTGGGCACGCCGCTGGAGCCGTTGGCAGAACGTTCGCTGCCTATGCGTCCCGCAGAAGCGCCGCCTAAGACACTACCCATTACTGAAACTGAAGCAGCGATTCCCACGCCAGTTAGTGCAAAAACGGATACGCCGGTTAAGACCCCCGACATCGCAAAAGCCGACGCGCGACTCATTACCCTTTTGCCGGGCATGTCTGACTCAACCCCGTTTCTATATCAAGGCAAGGCGCTGCCGGACGAATTTTTGGCCAAACCAGCGGGTGAATTTCCTGCCATTTCAATTTTTCAGCCGCCCGCTCCCGACATTCCCAATATCGATTTACCGGATCTTGCGCCGACATATCAGCCTGAACCTTGGCCTATTGCAAAAGATATACCCGGCAAGATTGAATCGCATTCCCCTTCTGCCGCGCCGCTTCGTATTCCCACCGACACCGTTAATATTAAACCCACCGCGCTAAAACCAGCGGCGCACGCCTACGACGCGGACGATGACTTTGAGGAACCGCTAAATGATAATTTCCAGGAAGATCTGGAGCAAGACGATGATTTCGACGGGCCAACCCTGCTTGATGACGCGGCAAACAAACGCGCCAAGCCGCATTGGGCTTGGGCTGTAGGCGGCCTATTATTATTATTTTCTGCGGCGCTACAGGCCTTGTATTTATTTCGCGTCGAGGTCGCGCAAGCCCTGCCTGATGCGCGGCCAATGCTAACGCAAGCCTGTAGCTTATTGAATTGCCAAGTAGGTTTGCCGCAAAATATTGATACGCTCAGTATCGAATCTTCCGATCTGGTCGCCGATCCGGCCAGGCCCGATCAAATCGAATTGCGTGCCACGCTGAGAAACAAAGCGCGCTATGCGCAAGCGTTTCCGAATCTCGATTTTAATTTGACCGACGCACAAGATGAAACACTGGTGAAACGTATTATCGCGCCTGCCATTTATTTGAAACCACCGGCAACGCAAAGCACAGGCTTTGCGCCGAATTCGGAAATTAACATCAAACTGAATTTCAAAGCACTGGATGTCAAACCTGCTGGCTATCGTTTACTTTTATTTTATCCTTAAATTTTTCAATTAAATCAAATAGTTATATAAGTTAGGTTTTTTGCCTTGTAAGCCTGCGCGCGCGCAGTTATAGTTCATCTGTTGTTTGTTTGCAGTGGGAGAGCGTGCGAAATAGTTTCATCGCACCGCCGAAGGCGCATCACCCGATATCGCTCAGGCATAAGAGACCGCGCAAACAGCCGTTCACAAAACGGCACAGCAACTCTGGAGAGCGTTGCACAATCAGCAACCACCGAAGGGGCACGCGAAAGTAATTTCGCAATCTCTCAGGTAAATAGGACAGAGGGGTAACGTGATGCATGCCATCACGTTACCCTTTTTCGTTTTTGGCTTATGGAATAAAAATGATGCTTAAACAAACACCATTGAACGCTGAACACCGCGCCCTGAACGCCAAGCTGACTGATTTCGGCGGCTGGGAAATGCCCTTGCACTATGGCTCACAAATTGAAGAACATCACGCCGTACGCCGTGATGCAGGCATGTTCGATGTGTCGCATATGCTGGCGGTGGATCTCAGCGGCGCCGCGACTAAGCCGTTTTTGTCGCGCTTACTCGCCAACAATATCGACAAACTCACCACGCCTGGCAAGGCCCTGTATTCCTGCATGCTCAATACTGCCGCTGGCGTAATGGATGACTTGATTGTGTATTGGCTAGGCTATGACAACTACCGCTTGGTGGTCAACGCAGGCACGGCGGATAAAGATTTAGCTTGGTTGACTGCGCAGCGCCAGACAATGAACTTGAATGTAAGCATAGCGCCGCGACATGATCTGGCGATGATCGCGGTACAAGGTCCGCAAGCGCGTACCAAGGTCTGGAGCGTGGTTCCCGATTCTCAAACTACGACGGCCCATCTTGCGCCGTTTAACGCGGCGGCGGTCGGCGATTATTTTATCGCGCGTACTGGCTATACCGGCGAAGACGGCTTTGAAATTTTGCTACCTGCCGCGAAAGCGGCATCATTGTGGAAAGCCTTGCTCGTTGCCGGCGTAAAACCGTGCGGTCTCGGCGCACGCGACACGTTGCGCCTCGAAGCCGGCATGAATCTCTACGGGCAGGATATGGACGAAAATGTCTGCCCGCTCGAATCCGGCCTCGGCTGGACGATAGATCTACAAGCCCCGCGCATTTTTAACGGCAAAGACATTTTGAAAAATTTCAACCTAAGTAAAAAACTGATCGGCTTATTATTGTTGGATAAAGGCGGCGTGTTACGCGCGCACCAGAAAGTAGTCACGCCACTAGGCGAGGGTGAAATTACTTCCGGCGGATTTTCGCCCACCATGGAAAAATCCATCGCCTTCGCACGTGTGCCGATAGGCGTGCAAGCGGGCGACACGGCGCAAGTCGCCGTGCGCGATAAATTGTTAAGCGTTAAAATCGTGCGTTTGCCGTTTGTGCGGCAAGGCCAAATTCTCGTAAAGGAATAAACCATGAACTTCCCTAAAGAACTGCGTTACGCCAAATCCCACGAGTGGGCTCGGCTGGAAAAAGACGGCACGGTAACCGTGGGCATCACCGAACATGCGCAAGAATTACTCGGTGACATGGTGTTTGTGGAGAACCCGCAAGCCGGCCGCAAGCTGAAACAAGATGAAGAATGCGCGGTGGTTGAGTCGGTCAAGGCCGCATCGGATGTGTATGCGCCGATCAGCGGCGAAGTGATCGCCGTCAACGCCGATGTCGAATCCGCACCGGAAAAAATCAACGCCGATGCGTATGCGAATTGGATGTTCAAAGTGAAGCCGAGCGATGTGAAAGAACTCGACAAGCTGATGAGCGCTGCAGAATATCAGAAGCAAGTGGAAGCGGATGCGCATTAGCCGGCATTCTCGCGAAGGCGGGAATCCAGAAAATGAAAAACCTCACCACACAGACGCAGAGACACAGAGGCACAGAGACACAGAGACACAGAGGAAATGCAAAACCACACCGTCATTCCCGCGCAGGCGGGAATCCAGCGTTAAAAAGATGTTTTCCGCATCATGGTTTTTGCCTTTTTAGTTGCTGACGTTATGGTTTTACCCTTGCGCTGGATTCCCGCCTACGCGGGAATGACGAAACTGAAAATTTCTATTGCTAGATTGAAATAAATTTATGCCTTTTATCCCGCAAACCGAAGACGACATCACCGCCATGCTCCAAGCCATCGGCGCACCGAGCATCGACGCGTTGTTTGACGAAATCCCCAGCGCGCTGCGCAGCAAGGGGCTCAAGCACGTTCCCGAGGGACTGAACGAAATGGCCATCACGCGCTTGATGCACGAGCGCGCGGCGCTAGATCAACCCATGTTGAATTTTATCGGCGCGGGCGCGTATGAACATCACATTCCCGCTGCGGTATGGCAGATCGTGACGCGAGGCGAATATTATTCTGCCTACACGCCGTATCAAGCTGAAGCCAGCCAAGGCACGCTGCAATTGTTGTATGAATTTCAAACCATGATGGCGTCGCTCACCGCGATGGAGGTGTCCAATGCAAGCATGTACGACGGCGCGAGTGCGTTAGCCGAAGCAATCTTGATGGCGGTGCGCGCGCATAAAACTTCGCGCAAAATTTTACTGCCGCGTACTTTGCATCCTTATTATCTTGAAGTCGTGCGTAGTATCGTTAAATCGCAAGCTATTGATTTAATTGAATTTTCTTATGATGCCGTGAATGGCACTACTCCTCTCTCCGCGCTGGAAAATCAGACTGATTTCGCGGCTTTAGTCATTTCGCAGCCGAATTTTTTCGGCGCGTTGGAAGATGTCGATGCGTTGACCGATTTCGCTCACAGTAAAAATGCGTTGGTCATAGGCGTAGTCAATCCGATTGCACTCGCGCTGATTACACCGCCGGGCGAATGGGGCAACCAGTCTGATCCAAAACATGGCGCAGACATCGTGGTCGGCGAAGGCCAACCCCTTGGCGTACCGCTGTCATCGGGCGGGCCGTACTTCGGCTTCATGTGTTGCAAGCAGGAATTCGTGCGCCAGATGCCCGGCCGCATTATCGGCCGCACCGTCGATCTCGACGGCAAGCCCGGCTTCGCCCTCACGCTGCAAGCACGCGAGCAACACATCCGCCGTAGCAAAGCCACGTCGAATATTTGCACCAATCAAGGCTTGCTGGTTACCGCCGCGACTATTTATATGTCGTTGGTCGGGCCGGAAGGTTTGAAAAATGTCGCTACCGCTTCGCATAACAATACGCAAAAACTGGTGCAACGACTGACAAAAATTCGCGATGTAAGGAGCAAGTTTGCTGCGCCTACATTCCACGAAGCGGTGCTGGCCTTACCTGCCTCAGCGGATCAAGTGTTGGT
>JAYVGF010000086.1:0-2006 GCA_043772415.1 Betaproteobacteria bacterium | reverse complement strand
GACCCACTCGACATCATCCGCGCGTAGGTTATACGCGAAAGCGGCGCTAGACGCGCTGGCCGATACGGTGATGGGCTGCATGCTTCTCCCTTGATTTTTATTAATACGCGCGCAGAAACTTAGAGCTTATTTATTTCTGGGCTTCGTAGGCACAAGGCTACCGTCGCTAGGGAACCATGTCATTTATTCTAGTTTAATTTTTGCAGACTGCAAGGAAGAAGGCGAGCTAAAAACCTACTGGACACGTTATTTGCACATATAAATATTCAATTAAATCAAATAGTTATAGTATATTTTTGGTGTGGCAAATAAGTAGGTTTAGATGGGATCAGTAGCGCTTGGTCAGCGTCATTTTGCCGCTGTCTTGTTTCATTTCCAGACGATTCAGAAAGCTCATGCCTAGCAAAGTAATCGGCAAGCCCGCGCCTTCTATCACCGACACTTCGACTTGATGCAAAGTAATGTCGCCGATGCTGACCTTGTCCGCTTTCATTAAATACATGGGTGCCACGCCGTTGGCGGTGGAGGCCATGCCGCGACGGCCTTTTTTGTAATCCAGCCCCATGCGCTGCGCCTCGTCGCTGCCCAACGCAACGCTGGTTGCGCCAGTATCGACGACGAAGCGCGTCGTTGCACCGTTGATAGTACCCGTGGTGTAGTAATGGCCTCGGTTGTCTGCTGTCAGCACGATGGCGCCAGAGGCACTCGACGATGGTTTCGCGCTGCCGCTCGAGGCTGACTGCCCCAACGGAATATTGTAACGTTTACCGCCGATTTCTATCAGCGCGCCGTTGGAATCTGCGCTCACCAGTCGCACGTCTTCTATCTTTTGTCCTTCGCTCATCATGCGCGGATTAGCGCGATCGATTTCGACCAGTGCTTTACCGGGGAATAAACCGACGACATTCACGTCGGTAGCGAAGATTGGCGGGGTATAGAAAAGATTAAATAAAACAAATAGATAGAAAAATTTAGCTCGATGCATATATATTTTAATTACGCCCAGTGGAACTCAAGTTGCCAGCGGAAAATCGCATTCATCCAGCTTCATTCAATACGTATCTTAACGAGCCCGCAATGTAATGGCGCACAGTCCAGACTAAATATAACAGACGAAAAAAAACCGCAGGCTTTTGGCCTGCGGTTTTTACTAAACCAATTACAGGTAATTACTTAGGTGCAACGTTCAAGGACTTCACCGTTGCCATGTTGATGTATTGATCAACTGGCAGGCCTTTGGAGCGCTGGTAGTTGTTCAACGCGCCAAGGAAGGTGTTGTCGATGCGGCCCGAAACCGGTGTTGGATAACCAGACTTGCTCAGCGCGCTTTGGATCTCGCTGATCTTGCTTGGTGTCGCATTGGTTTCGCACAGCACTTGACGCCATTCTTGCGTACCGTCAGATACTTTGATGGTACGGGTTACCGTCTGATACTCAGGCGCGACCGGTACACGGCTTTGCGAAGCAGGCTGCACCAGCTTGTTGACGGTCACCGTGCGGTACTCAGCCGGCACTTCAACTTCGCGGGTGGTGGCCGGTGTCTTAACCACTTGCTTGCTGATGGTGGTGTATTGCGCTGGAATTTCTTCCTCAGCAATCGCCATCGCAATCGGCACCTGCTTGGTCACCGTGCGGAACTCAGCAGGGATGGCCACTTCACGTGTAGAAGCCGGTGTTTTGACCACTTGCTTGCTGATGGTGGTGAACTGTGCCGGCACTTCAACTTCGCGCGTGGTGGTCGGTGTTTTGACTACTTGCTTGGCGACATTGGAGAACTCAGCAGGTATGTCCAGTTCACGCGTGGTTGCTGGTGTCTTCACGATTTGTTTAGTAATCGTGGTGAACTGGGCCGGCACTTCCACTTCACGCGTTGAGGCCGGTGTTTTCAGCACTTGCTTGGTGATGGTGGAAAACTCGGCAGGGATGTCCACTTCACGTGTAGCGCCCGTACCCTTGGCAACTTTCGTCGCTACGGAACGGAACTCACCAGCCACTTCAACTTCACG
>JAYVGF010000085.1:0-2038 GCA_043772415.1 Betaproteobacteria bacterium | reverse complement strand
AGCCATAGCAAATAGGTTTTGCCTCGGCGACATGGGCGGCTTCGGCCCGCACCCGAATCGCACCATCGCGCTGATGCGCGACGCCAACGTGCAATGCGTGCAAGGAAATTACGATGATTCAGTAGGGAACGGCGAAGTCGATTGCGGCTGCGGCTACATCAATCCGCTCGACCGCCAGTTCGCGCAAATCAGTTTTGATTACACCTTCAAAAATACCAGCGATGCCAATCGCAGATGGCTGCGCGAGCTACCCAAACAAATCATCCTGCAATGGCGCGGCAAAAAAATCCTGCTCTGTCACGGCAGCCCAGACGAGGTCAACGAATTCGTCTGGCAATCGGAAACCGACGACCAGCGCATCGTGGATTGGTTGGCAAAATATCAAGTCGATGGCATCTGCGCCACGCATTCCGGCATACCGTGGTCGCGCAAAGTGAAAAACGGATTCTGGCTCAACGTCGGCGTCATTGGCCGGCCCGCGCACGAGGGCTTGCCGAGAGTGTGGTATGCGACTATAGATTTGAACGGCGATGTGCTCGAATCAAAATTGATACCGATGGACTACGACTCAGCACCAGTTGTCCAAGCCATGCGCGAAGAAAAGCTACCAGAAGAATTTTGTCAATCGCTATTAGGCGGCACATGGACCACTTGTTACAACATCCTGCCGCCAACAGAACAAAAAATAGCCGCCCGGTCATTGTAGCTACAGCAAGCCATGCGGGACTCGCCGAAGCATCTTCCGGCTTAGTCATTCACACGCAGGCAGAATATAGTCACAACAAATTCTCCACCGTCATTCCCGCGCAGGCGGGAATCCAGCGCCTTACAAATAAGGATTTTTCTCAAAACCTTCTGTGAAATAGGTTTTATATTTCTGAATACCCGCCTGCGCAAGTACGACGGGGCACTTAAAATATTATGCGCGCCATAGCAAGCAATACTCATCGAGCATTTGTGTATGCGTCGTGCAGCGTCCTGCGTGGTTTAGTCCGGCTTATCCGGAAAAAGCCCCGGCATCCAGCGAGCGGCAAGGGTCGCGGGAAAGGCGAGCCTCAGTGGCGCTTTATTGGAATCAGAAACCAGCACCCCTAGTTGCAGCAATGCG
Organism: Betaproteobacteria bacterium; assembly: GCA_043772415.1. Lineage (GTDB taxonomy): Bacteria > Pseudomonadota > Gammaproteobacteria > Burkholderiales > JBEEJL01 > JBEEJL01. The sequence continues at coordinate 930 of JAYVGF010000085.1, read as the reverse complement.
CTGGTGACACGCCTCGCTGTACGCTCCTGCGCACCCAGCAACGCCGCGATTTCCGCGCGCGGCAATTGCCCACGATACAAAATGGCCTCAAGCAAACGCGAAGCGCGTTGCGGCAAATTACCGAGCCGTATTTCTTCTTCCGCCCACACCAGCACGCGCGTGCGCAGTCGGTCCGGCTGCATCAGTTCTTCCATAAACGTGACTTGATCCAAACAAGTGTTGAGAAAAAATCGGGTAAATTCCGCCAGCGCCTCTTCGCTCAAGTTACCACGACCGTCGAGATCATTACGTCGTTGCAAGTCGCAATTTGCCAACAAACTTTTATATTGATTCACGTTACGAGCAAGCCCGCGGGCGATGGACCACACGCCTCCGGTGTCCAGCAAGTTCAATAATTGTGCGTGTGACATCAAGCGCGCCACGCGTCCATTGCCGTCGAGGAAAGGATGTATCCACAACATACGGTGATGCATAGCGGCTACAGCTAGTATCGCCTCGGCTTTGCCCAAAGGCGAGTATGCCTCTTCGAACCGTTGCATGAATCGGGGCACTGCGCCCGGACTGACGGCAACAAGTTGTCCAACCTTGACGCCGCGGTTGCGTAACGCGCCGGGTACAACGCGATGCATCTCGCCCGTTTCAGGGTCGTTTACCTGTAGCAATTCATCAGGCAACAGATTACAGAATCGCCAGTGAATTTCGCATGCAGCGTGCGCAGAGACCGGCTTGCTGTTTAATCCACCGTTATCTATCCATGCTTGCACGCTGATGTGCGCCTTCGCCTCTAATTGCAGATGACGTTTTGTCGTGTCCAGGCTGTAATCATTTTTGAGCGCACGCTCAATATCAATGGGGTGCGTGTCGTGCCCCTCGATCAAATTACTGTAATAACAATTCATCGCGCGAACTAAATCAGCAAGCGCCGCGAGC